>JBNGED010000094.1:2063-7713 GCA_049975605.1 Sediminispirochaetaceae bacterium
GATATGGATAGTGTTCGATGCCGCCAAACAGACCTCTCCAGTGAAAAAATCCGGCCACTCCATCTTTTTCCTCATTCTGCTGGTCTTCTTTACCATCGGCTGGCAGATCAGCGAGATCAGTATCGTGAAGCTTGCCAGCGATGCTAACGAGGCCTGGGTACCGCTCTCCAAGATCCTCTGGCCCTGGGATGCCGCCGTCACACGTGCTACCGATACCGTTGAAGCCGGCGCCAGGATCCTGATAGACGAAGAGGGGGAAAATCCTCCTCCCATTCCGGAGCTGAAGGATGGGGAACCGTATATCCGGGCCGAACCCAACTACGGAGTGCTCTCGTCCCTGGACGAAGACAATGAGATCGTTCCCGGTTCCACAATCAGGCTCTACGGTAAGAATTTCGCTCCCAATACCAGGACACGGATCTGGTGGAGTGATGCCATTGGAAATGAGTTCCAGCCCCGTTACAAGGGTCAGTACCTTCCCACCACCACGGATGAGACCGGAGCTTTTGAAATCGAGATGATCATGCCCTACCGCCTGGTTCCCCCGAGTGCGAGGGGCCAGCAGATACATAAGGTGATGGCCAGGCAGGTAAGCGAAGTCGGACCTCTCATGCCGAGCGAACCTCTGCTGTTGACTATAGAACTGATTATCGAGACCATTTTCATGGGTATGATGGCGACTCTCTTCGGTATTCTTTTTTCCGTACCGATCAGCTTCCTCGCCGCCCGGAATCTTATGTCCAGTTCTCCGATCACTCTTGCCATTTACTATATAACACGCACAATTCTGAACATCGTGAGAGCCATCGAGCCCCTGATATGGGCCCTGATTGCCGTCGTATGGGTCGGGCTCGGTCCCTTCGCAGGCATCGTCGCTCTCACGATCCACTCCATCGCAGCTCTCGGCAAGCTCTACTCCGAAGCCATCGAGGGTATCAACCCCGGTCCCATAGAGGCTATTCAGGCCACCGGAGCCACCAAGCTGCAGACGATAATGTTTGCCGTCGTTCCGCAGATGATTCCTCCATTCGTCTCTTTCACCATCTACCGCTGGGACATCAACGTTAGAATGTCCACCGTTATCGGTATGGTAGGCGGCGGCGGGATCGGGTTCCTGCTGGTACAGTACATCCGTCTTCTGGAGTACCGTTCTGCTGGTATTGCCGTGTGGTTTATCGCCATCACCGTAGCGATCCTCGACTACGTCAGTTCGGAGATACGTCAGCGATTTGTGTAGTTCATGAAAAAAGGGCCCCTCCCGGCTCTCGCCGGAGGGGCCCTCGTTTTTTCCCGGATGAATGGTTCAGTAAATACCGACGATCGCCTTGATATACTGGGACCGTTCGTAGCTTTCCGGATGCTCAATAGATTCCTGGCTCATCTTCCCGCGAAAATCATCCAGGGAATTGAATCCCTTTCTCTGCATGTATTCCTGGATTTCCCTGATATATCCCTCGATCCGGCCTATTCCTTCTTTCATGAGTACCGAACATAATTCCACAACCTGAGCGCCGGCGAGGACCTGCTTGATGATGTCCGCGCTCGACTGGATACCTGTTGTCGCGGCAAGATCGGCTTTCACCTTTCCCGCCATGATCGCCATCCACTGCAGAGTAAAAGCCATCTCCTCAGGAGCGCTGTATACATGGGCAGGCTTTATTTTAAACTCCTCGATATCTATGTCAGGTTTGTAGAAGCGATTGAAAAGGACCAGTCCGTCCGCGCCTTCATCGGCAAATCGCTTCATGGTATTGGCGAGTCCCGAGAACTGACTTCCGAGCTTCAGTGCTACCGGGATGTTTACGCGGCTTTTTACCTTTTTGAGGATGTCAACATATTTTCGTTCAATCACAACGCCGGGTGTGTCCACATCCGCGGGAATGATGAATACGTTGAGTTCAAGGGCATCGGCGCCCATCTTCTCGAACCGTTCCGCGTAGTCGATCCAGTTCCCGTCCGATACACAGTTCACGCTCGCAATCACCGGTATGGAAACACCGGCTTTGGCCTGCTCCACCAGCTCGAGATACTCGTTGATGTAGAAATCCTTACTCGTCTCTTCGAAATAATCGTAGGCATCGGTGTATGCATCGAAATTGAGCTCTCCGATCATCCGGTCGGAAGCAACATTTATCTGCTCTTCAAACAGTGACTTCAGCACGACGGCACCTGCTCCCGCCTTTTCGCACTGCTTTACTTTCTCGAGGTCATAGGTCAGTCTCGAACTCGAAACGACAATCGGGTTCTTCAACTGAAGTCCCATGTAGGTCGTGGATAGATCACTCATGTTGTTATTCCTCCTTTAGACAGAATCATTGTAATGACTATGAAGGAGCATTACAAGTTGCACAGAGTTTTTTCCCTTTCCCGGCGGAGATTACTTCTTCTTCGTATTCTTATAGAAAGGTGTTTTGACGAGGCGGGCCCGTCTGCGCTTGTTATTGATCTCTATTTCTATCTCATCTCCGACTTTCAGGCCGATTCCACGTTTGATGAGTACCAGGCCGCAGAATTTATCGAGCATTATCGACTTCGATCCGCTGGTCACCACTCCAATTTCTTCACCTTCAATAGAAAAGACCCGATAGTGCTCCCGCGGAACCCCCCGATCGATCATTTCGCAGCCGCGCAGACTGCGGGGGACCCCTTTCTCCTTCTGAAGACTAAGCGCCTCTTTCCCGCAGAAGTCATCTCCTTCGAGATGCACGAATACGGAAAGATTCGCTTCCAGGGGACTGATATCCTTGGTGAGCTCATGACCGTACAGGGGCAGCTTTGATTCGAACCTGAGGGTGTCCCGTGCTCCGAGACCGCAGGGCAACACTCCCTTGTCTCCGGTACGCTCAAGAAGTTCGTTCCATATGTCCGCAACAGAATCACTCGAACAATAGATTTCGAATCCATCTTCTCCGGTGTAGCCCGTCCTCGATACGATGCATTCATGTCCGGCGATCCTGATCCCCTCGGTGAAATGAAAGAATCCGATTTGGTCGACTATGTCGCCGACGATTTCACGCATGTATTGATTCGCCATCGGTCCCTGGAATGCAAGCTGTCCGAAATCGTTGGAGAGATTTTCTATTCGCTTCGGTTTTTCAGGGCTGTTCGCCTTGGGATTGCCTCGGGCAATCCATTCATAGTCCTTGTCGGAGTTTGAAGCGTTCACTACCAGAAGATACTTCACCGGGGAATACCGGTAGATTAGAAGATCATCCACCACCCCGCCGTCCGGATAACACATCGGGCTGTAGAGACACTGATAATCCTTCATAGATTTCACGTCGTTGGTTACCAGCCAGTCGATATATGCCTCGCTACCGGGACCTTCAACGATGATCTCACCCATATGAGATACGTCGAAAAGACCGGCATTCTTCCGCACCGCAAGATGCTCCTGTATTATACCTTCTGAGAATTGCACAGGCAGTTCCCATCCACCGAACTCGACTATCTTGACTCCCTCATAATCCCTGTACACATCGTACAGAGGCGTACGTTTTAACATAATCGCTCCTCCTACAAAATATATGGAACCCGGAGATTGAATCCCTGGTACACGACGAAGGTCTCAACCTCGCGAATTTCATCAATTCTCGAGAGTTCATCGGTGAAAAACTCCAGTAATCCGAATCCGCTGTTCTCATCCAATAAAACATGGACGATGAGATCGTATCTTCCGGTTACCACGCTGACCGAGACGACTCCGCGCATCTTATTGAGCTCTTCTCCCTTACGTACCAATTCAACGGTGGACAGTTTAATCCCCATAACGATCATTCTGTGTCCGGGGAGGGATTCCGGATCCACCAGACCGGTGATTTCCAGAATCCCTTCATCCATAAGCTTGTTCACACGTGAGCGCACCGTGTTTTCTGTAATGGACAGCTCTTCAGCGATGGCCCCAAACGATTTACGTCCGTCACGGAGGTGCTTGATAATACTTATGTTGGTTTCATCGATTTTCATATACTTCTTTCTATCCTACTCTGACTAATGGGATTTGGCAAAGCTTTTCATGAAATCCGCAAGAGTCTCTACTGCTTCCACCGGCAAACTGTTGTATATGGATGCACGGCAGCCGCCCACACTTCGATGGCCTTTTAGTCCCATCATGCCCTTCTCGGCAGATTCTTTCAGGAACTGTGCTTCGAGCTCCTCGTCATCCAGACGAAACACTACATTCATGGTCGAGCGATACTTTTCGTCCACGGGGCAGCGATAGAAGCCTCCGCTTTCATTTATAACGCTGTAGAGCATCTCTGACTTCTCAATCGCCCGTTTTTGCATCGCTTCCGCTCCGCCCATCTTCCGTACCCATTTGAGCACGAGGTTGATAGCCCAGATCGAGAATACCGGAGGAGTATTGTACAGCGAATTCTTTTCCGCGTGTGTTTTGTAGCTCAGATAAGCAGGAAGACTGTCGGGGGAACTCTCCCACACATCGTCACGGATGATGACCACCGTCGTGCCGGCCGGGCCGAGGTTCTTCTGTGCTCCCGCATAGATAAGGGCGAATTTTTCGACCGGCACCGGACGGCTCAGTATATCACTCGACATGTCAGCCACGAGGGGAACATCGCCGGTATCGGGCCAGTCCTTCCACTGTAATCCTCCGATCGTCTCGTTTGATGTGATATGTACGTAGGCCGAATCCGACGAGGGTTTGATATCCTGAGACGCCGGGAGGGTGGTGTAGCTGGAATCCTTGCCGTCGAAGATAAGGTTGACATTTCCAATCTTCCGAGCATCCTTCACTGCCTTCCCCGCCCATGCACCGCTGTGGACATAATCCGCCGGCTTCCCCGCCTTCAGCATATTCATGGGTATCATGGCGAACTGCAGCGTAGCCCCTCCTCCGAGGAAGAGGACCTTATAGTTATCCGGAATAGCATAAATATCCTTGAATAACTGCACAGTCTCGTTGTGAACGCCGTCATAGACGGCCCCCCGGTGACTGGCCTCGATGAGCGAGTACCCGTTATCCTGGTAATCAAACATATTTTCCTGCAGTTCTTTCAACACCTCCTCAGGCAGCACTGCAGGGCCAGCATAGAAGTTCATTTTTCGATTCATCTGTTTCCTCCATAAAACACATCTTCAATAATGCCGTAGGCTTCTTCTCCTATCCTCATCAGATTCTCCTGACTCCCCGCGCCGATGTGCGGTGTCATGAGGGTGCGGGGTGCGCTCAGAATCGGATAATCTGATTCGGGAGGGTCGGTAGGCCAGACATCGGTAGCATACCAGTAGACTCTGCCCTCTTCGAGGGCTTTCTTCATGTCCTCCGCGTTGACTGTATTTCCCCTGCCGGTATTGATGACTACGGGGTTCTTTTCACAGCAGGCCAGTATATCGGCGTTCAGGATATTTTCAGTCTCATCCGTAAGAGGTAGATGCAGGGAGATATAGTCCGCGTCCTTCACTGCTTCTCTCAGGGTCGGTTGCAGCTCGGCCCATTTGCTCTTCTCCACATATTTATCATAGGCGATCACCCGCATGCCGAAGGCAGCAGCCCGCTTGGCCACCTCGGTGGCTATATTGCCGATTCCCACCAGGCAGAGGGTCTTCCCGAACAGCTCACTCCTTTTGATTTTGTTCTTCAGCCATTCTCCGTTCTCCATTCCCAGGTGGGCCTGTACGATATAGTTCG
>JBNGED010000095.1:0-5843 GCA_049975605.1 Sediminispirochaetaceae bacterium
GATATGCCCTATCCTACCGCCGGCGGTCCGCCGTTTCTTCACGATAATTGCGGTCCATTTAACCTGAATTGCGCTCTTTACAGTCCCGCGCTGCTATTGCCGAAAAAGCCGGCAGTAGAGAAGCCCGCCGTTCTCCGCGTCGATCCCCTCGTACCCCAGGCCGAATGTGCGGCCGAGCTCGGCGATCTTTTTCTCAGTCAGGAGAGATCCCCGGATCCTGACCTCCGGTTCGATCCTCTCCGGAATCGGCACCGCAATCAGGATGAAGCCGCCGGGCTGCAGGACACGCGCGGCCTCGCTGAACACCCTGGGTATATCATTGAAAAAATTGAGCGACAGGATACACAGACAGACATCGAAGCTCTCATCCTCGAAGGGCAACTCCTCCGCGCCGGCATTGTAGAGTCTGCATTCCTGAAATCCGGCCTGCAGGAGTTTTTTCCGGGCTTCCTTGAGCAGCCGCACGCTGATATCCAGCCCCGTATAGACATTGCTGTTGTCCAGAAAATTCACCGCGCTGCCCGATCCGGCGGCTATCTCGAGGACCTGCTGCTCCCGGACCGGCTCCAGCACCTCTTTCAAAATGGAAAAATGCCGCCCGATGTCCGCCTTGAACTTGTCGGGAAACACCTTCCGGCTCATAATCGGATCGTACAGCTGCGCGAACAGATCACCGATCCACGGCATGTACCGTACCCGTTTCCCTTCCTCCATGAGATAATGGATTCCGCCCCTTTCGACCATCTTGATTTCAGATTTTTGCATAGACATTCTCCGCCGCGATTTTTTCCAGCATACCATACTTTCCCGGCCGGCGGGAAATCCCGATTTGGAATTGCACCGCAGATAGTGTATACTCAAATTGTCCGTGAGGAGCCCTTTCTCACAAGGAGGACCTATGAAAGCGAAAAAACAAACCGGGGCAGCAGCAGCGGTCACAGCGGCGCTCCTCTCCGCGGCCTTGCTTATTACGAGCGGCTGCGCGAGTATGGCTTCGGCGGAGGATGTGACCGAGGAGATCGCATGGGAGATCGTGGACCGGGCGTACGAACAGCCGGAGCTCTTCTCGGGAAAAACGCTTGCAGTGTACTACTTCACCGATGAAGGGGAAAAATCCGGGATAAGCGACTACCTCATCGACACCCTCACGTCGCAGATCGCCCAGGCCCTGCGCGAGGAGGAGCTCGACCTCAAAGTGGTCAGCCGTCAGGTCCTGGACCGCATCATGAAGGAGCTCGAATTCCAGCTCTCAGCCCTCGCCGATGAAGAGAACCAGGTCCGGATCGGCAGACAGATGGGCGCGGACATTATCCTCACCGGTACGGTCACGCCGATCAACGGCGATTACCGCATCAACGCCCAGCTGATCGAAGTGGAGTCGGGAGCAGTCCTCGACGGCTACCTGTACGAGTTCTGGATGGACTGAAGCCGCCGCCGAGCGGCACCATTACTGGTGTTCACGGCGGCGGCTCCGTGCCGGGCCGATCTCTACCTCAGGGCAGTCCCGCAGATGCAGTCCCGCGGGTCCACCGGCTTTCGCAGCATTCCATTTTCCACCATGAAGGCGATGTCGTCCTCCATCGTTCTGACATCCGTCTCCGTCAGTGAATCGATGAACCGGGTCCAATTGTAGAGTCTGGCCGCGTCATCCATCGATATTCCCTGCTCTTCGGCGCCGATCTCCAGGGCCTCTTCGAGATGGGACTCCATCCATTCCATGGCTTCCCGGTGGACCTCCAGGTACAGCTCCACCGCCTCCGGATGTTCATCGATGAAACCTCCCCGGCCGGCGATCACCAGCTTGGGCGTGACGTATCCTTCGGCAGTCGTGAGAATACGGGCGCCGCTCTCTTCGGCCTGGATCAGGAGGCTTCCCGCCAGGAGGGCCCCGTCGATCTGCCCGGAGATCATCGCCGTGGAGGCCTGTGGCAGGCCCATTTCGAGGAACTCCACGTCTTCCATGCAGCAGTCTTCCGAATCGAGGGCCGCCGCCAGGAGCTGATGCAGGACCGTCCCCTTCGGGCCGGCGATTTTTTTCCCCTTCAGATCAGTAATCGTGCGGATCTCCGGGTCCATCACCACTATGGCGAAGACATCCACCGGCCGGCTGAAGCCTGCGATTATCCTGACGTCGTTGCCGGCGCTCTGAGCGAGGAAGACCGAGGTGGTGTTCATCACTCCGCCGATATCGAGGGATCCCGCCGCCATCGCCTGGGCCTGCTTCGCCCCGGAGCATATCTCGTGATAGACGACCTCGACGCCCCGCTCCGCAAAGGCCTCTTCCAGCATACCCCGCTCTTTCATGATAATGGCGGGGAGATTGAAGGGAGACTTCACGTAGGAAACATTCATCCTGCTCAGCGTATCTTCCTGTGCTCCGCCGGCATTGGCGGCAAAGATCAGCACGCACATCAATCCAGCGAAAAAAAACCATTTTCTCATTCCTGACTCCTTGTAATTAATTTTTTTCATACTGAAGGACCGGCTGGTCCTCCCGCAGTATTGCTTCGAGTACCTCGTCCCTGCGGTCGATGAAGGCCGGGGAGCTGGGGTCCCGGGGATACGGCAGCGGGACCGGGACCTCCCGGGTGACCGCCCCCTCCTCCATCACACAGACCCTCTCTCCGAGGAGCACCGCCTCCGACACATCGTGGGTCACGAAGATGACGGTGATCTCCCGGCGGAGATAGATATTGACCAGTTCGCTCTGCAGCTTCTTGCGGTTCAGGGCATCCAGAGAACCGAAGGGTTCGTCCATCAGCAGCAGTTCCGGCTGACGGCAGAGGGCCCGGCCGAGGGCGGCGCGCTGGGCCATCCCCCCCGACAGCTGACACGGCAGGGCCCGGCGGAAGGCAGTCAGCCCGAGCATCTCGAGGGTCCGGTCCAGGATCGCGCTCTTTATCTCCGGGTCCTTCTCGTGCTTCAGCGCGAGGGCCATGTTTTTCTCCACTGAAAGGGCCGACACGAGGCGCGGCTCCTGGAAGACCATGGCCGTCCGTCCGTGCATCCCGTCGAAGCGGAGCCGGCCGTCGTCGCAATCCTGGAGTCCCATGATCACGTTGAGAAGGGTGGTCTTGCCGCAGCCGCTGTAGCCGACGATGGAGGTGAAGGATCCTCTCGGTATAGTGAGACTGACCCCGTTCAGGGCGTTCACGGTCCTTCCGTCAACTGCGAACTGTTTGTTTATTCCGGTGAGAACGACGCCGCCCGTCATTTTTCCCCTCCGATCCATGGAAAAAATCGTCGCATTCCCTTCATCGAACAGGCGTCCATCAGGAGTCCCAGACAGCCGATGGAGAGGATGCCGATGAAGACCCGGTCCGTCCTGGCCAGGACCTCGGCGTCCAGAATGAGATAGCCGAGACCGCTCGAGGCGGCGATCATCTCCGCACCTATCAGGGCCCGCCAGCTGTAGCCGAAGCCGAGCCGCAAACCCGTCAGCATCGACGGCAGCGCTTCGGGGACCAGGATGTGGACGGTCTGTTCGCGGCGGCTGAGCTCGAGGGTCCGGCCCATCTCCATCAGCCGCCGGTCGACCTGTTTGAGACCGCTCAGGGTATTGAGGAATATCGGGAAAAAACTCGCCAGTATGATGAGGGCCAGCTTCGACCCCTCGCCGATGCCGAACCAGAGAATCAGCAACGGAACCAGGGCCAGCGGCGGCGTGCACCGGAGGAAGTGCAGCGTCCCTGAACAGTACCCGGCGAGGGATGGGAGGAAGTAGAAGAGCAGGGCCAGCGGCATGGCCAGTACGGCGGTGATGAAGAAGCCGATAAAAACCCTCCGCAGCGAAACCAGGATGTGGGTCAGGAGGGAGCCGTCCAGCATCATGGAGACGAAGGCTTCTCCTATCCGCCCCGGCGGGGGAATGAGGTAGGGATTCACCCATTCGTTGAGGGTGATCGCGAGGTAGACGATCAGAACGGCGCTCGGGAGGGCCGCGTGTTTCAGGAGGGCCCTGGCGGTCTTTCGGCCGCCGGCGGAAGCATATGAGGCAGCACCCACGACAAAGCCGGCGGAGGCGCCTGAGCCTATGGCGGAGCCTATAGCAGAGCCGGCCTTTATCCCGCCGGACGCACCGGTGCTTTTCGAACCGCACTTCATTCCGCCGGATGCACCGATATCATCAGAGTCGATAGTTCTGTCTTTTTTCATCGAGGGTCCTCTTTTCCGCCAGACGGTCCCGGTTCCTCCCGGGGGACCGATCCTACGGATCAGATAGTTACACCAAACCGGATGGTCAGAAAAAATCCTTCCATCCAGTTATGCCGCTCCCACCGTACCATAAAAAAACCGCGCCCGCAAGGGGCGCGGTTTGCGGCGGCGCGGCGCCGGGTACTCAGTCTAAGCCCGGCGCGTCCCAGGCCCCCTTATGCGTTGTACGTTCCGGAGGATACATCATCCATCCCGGTCCCCGTCCAGTTGGTGTGAAAAAACTCGCCTCTGGGCCGGTCGGTTCGTTCGTAGGTGTGGGCGCCGAAGTAGTCCCGCTGGGCCTGGAGAAGATTGGCAGGCAGCCGCTCGCTCCGGTACCCGTCGTAGAAGCTCAGGGCCGTGGACATGGCCGGTACGGGAATGCCCATCTGTACCGCCTCGGAGACGACCCGCCGCCAGGACTCCTGGGCCTCGTCGACCACCTTGCGGAAATAGTCGTCCAGCAGCAGATTGGCCAGGTCGGGAGTACGGTCGAAGGCGGCTTTGATGTTCCCGAGGAAGACGCTGCGGATGATGCAGCCGGCCCGCCACATCAGGGCGATGCCGCCGTAGTTCAGGTCCCAGTCGAACTCTCTGGCAGCCTCCCGGATGAGCATGAAGCCCTGGGCGTAGGAGACGATCTTGGAAGCCAGCAGGGCCTTCCGTATGTCTTCGACGAACTGCACGCGGTCCCCGGAGAAGCTGTGGGCCGGGCCCTTCAGCTTCCTCGAAGCCGCCACCCGTTCCTCCTTCAGAGCGGACAGGAATCGGGCGTACACCGCCTCCCCGATCAGCGTCACGGGAATCCCCATATCGAGGGAATTGACGGCGGTCCATTTGCCGGTCCCCTTCTGGCCGGCGGTGTCGAGAATTTTTTCCACCATGGCGACCCCGTCGGAATCCTTGAAGGCGAGGATATTGGCGGTAATGTCGATCAGGTAGCTGTCGAGTTCTCCCCGGTTCCACTCGGCGAACACCCGGCTCATCTCGTCGGTGGACATGCCGAGACCGCTCTCCATCAGGTTGTAGGCTTCGCAGATCAGCTGGATGTCGCCGTACTCGATGCCGTTGTGCACCATCTTCACGTAGTGCCCCGCCCCGTCGCTGCCGACCCAGTCGCAGCAGGGTTCGCCCTCGGGGGTCCTGGCGGCGATGTCCTGGAAGATGTTCTTCACCAACGGCCATGCGGCGGGATCTCCGCCGGGCATCATCGACGGGCCGTGACGGGCGCCCTCCTCTCCCCCGGATACGCCGGTCCCGATGTAGAGCAGACCCTTCTCCTTCAGATATGCGGTTCGCCGGATGGTGTCGGGAAAATGACTGTTGCCGCCGTCGATGATGAGGTCTCCTTCTTCGAGATGAGGAAGCAGCATCTCGATGAATTTATCGACCACTTCGCCGGCCTTGACCATCAGCATGACCTTGCGGGGGCGCTTCAGCATCCTGATGAACTCCTCGACGCTGTGGGCCCCGTAGATGGTCTTCCGGCCCTGTGCCGCGTTCTCCAGGAAGGCATCCACCTTGGATACGGTCCGGTTGAACACGGCCACCGAGTACCCCTTGTCGTTCATGTTGAGGACCAGGTTCTGGCCCATGACCGCCAGTCCTATCAGTCCGATATCGGCTTTCTCGCTCATCTTCTCCTCCTT
>JBNGED010000095.1:5943-7711 GCA_049975605.1 Sediminispirochaetaceae bacterium
CAGACCCGCACTCAATCCAGCTCCCGGGCCGTCCACAGTCCCAGGGCGGGGTTCTTCACCAGGTAGAACTCTTCACCGTCCGGCAGACGGTGATATCCGTCGGACCTCTCGTCCGGCGTGTAACGCCGCAGCATCTCATCGGGATCGGCGTAGCTGTAGTTCACGCTCTCGATCTCCTCCCTGCTCAGCCGGCCGGGGCAGTAGACTACGGAAAATCTTCCCTCGGTGCTTCCGTGAATCAGGTGAGCAGCAGCGCCCAGACTCTCCTGGAGGTCCCGGTTCTCGCGGACCAGCCGCAGCACATTCTCCGTACCAGCATACCCGTATTTCCTGATCAGCCGGTCGATCTCGGGGTCCTCCCCGAATTCCTTCACCCCCGGGGCGATCACCGTCAGTCTGCCCCCGTCGGCAATCGCCATCCGGGTACGGTAGACGGCTTTGTTCCCGATCCAGGTGCTGCGGTATTCGGATGGGTCCATCCAGGCCACCACGTTAGGCAGAGGCTGTTCGACCCGGGTGATGTTGACCTGCTGCGCGAGACGGGCCGCCTCTTCGTAGCACTCACGATCGTCGCCGATGAAGAGCCCCCTGGTCCGCAGCTCCCCCTCCGCGTCCGCCGCCACTACGGTGAGGACGTACACTACCTGCGGAAGCGACCCGGCAAAATGGTCCGAAGCGTAGTCCATCAGCGCCCGCACCGGCGATTCGGCCCGGCCCATGATCCGCTCCAGGCCGTAGACGGCGCCAAGATAGTGACTGCGGTTGATGCCGTCCCTGCCGCCGGTGCCCACGAAGAGGTTCTTGTTGTAGTTGGCCATACCGATGACCTCGTGGGGCACCACCTGTCCGATGGAGAGGATCAGGTTATAGTTCCCGTTAACCAGCCGCGCATTCACCTGGGCCGGCCATTCGAAATCCAGCTTCCCTTCGGACAGCTTCTGCACCACCTCCGAAGGGACCGCCCCGAGGGTGGCCAGACCGTTTTTCCAGTCGTGGACCCGGAACAGTCCGGAGGGAACCTCCCCGTACATGCTCTTCATCTCGTCGGGGGTCATCGGCGCGTGGGTCCCGAGGGCGGGAAGCACGTCGGTCAGAGCCGAGCCGTAGTAACGCCAGGCCTGTCCGGTCAGGTAGCCCGCCCTGGAGTGGAACCGGCTTATATCCGGTCCCACGGCGATCACCTTCCGACGTTTACCGAGCCGTTCCAGGGCTTCATACAAGCCCTGCCTGAGGTCTTCGTTGTCGAGATTCGTCTGCGCGGATCCGCGCGAATAGTACAGCATAGCTACTCCCAGGCCGGTTTTTCCGGCAGGTATGAATGGAACTCCTCCAGCAGGCTCTCGGCATACGCTCCCGCGTATTCGCCTGTAAAAAACTTATCGGCGGCTTCGTCGAAGAAACGGTCCCAGGACTCCTCCTCGTGTCCCGGATTGACGGGGAAGAAGAGGGCTCCGTTCTCCTCGGCGGCCTTCAGGTCCCCGGGAGCATCGCCGATCATCAGCATCCTCTCTTCAGGATAATGACCTGCGGCGGCGAGCGCAATGTGTTCTCCCTTCGTTCCCATCTCCTGTCCCGCGATCAGCCTGACGTAGGTGTCGATACCGTGCTCCTTCCACTCCCTCTCCAGCGCTTCTAGGGGCGTTTGGGACACGACGATGACATCGGCCCTGTCCCTGATTTTTTCCAGATTCTTCCGGAGGGAGGCAAAGGGCGGCAGATTGCGGACCAGGTCCGCGATGGCAGCGTTGACCGCCAGGGACCATTCGTA
>JBNGED010000096.1:0-7704 GCA_049975605.1 Sediminispirochaetaceae bacterium
TATATGAACGGCGCCGGCGTCGGTAACATATGATACGCCGGCGCTCATTCAGCCATCTGGTTATTTGGGCGGCTCATCCGTTGAATTCGTTCTAGAAGTACCACCGCAGTGAAACATATGCCATGGTGTTGTCCTCATACTGGCCGAACTTGCCGGACTCATCGCCGAGGAATATTTCTACGCCGGACTGAATCTCGACCCCGTCTTCTATGCTGTAAGGAAGGGATGGGCGCAGCAGGGCGTTGGCGGATCCGGAAAAATTCTCCGGGTCGAACCCCAGGTAACCGAAGAGTTCCCATGTAAGGGTTTCGGCCATATTTGAATCCCGCATTCTGAAAGTAGCGGTATGGTCATACTCGTCGGCCACAAGCGCGGCGTCGTAGTCATGGATATACTGAAGGATATACTGGGCCGACATGTCAATGCCGAAGAGGCTCCAGTCCAGCCCCGCCAGGCCGTGCAGCTGGTGGTGGTCGCTGGTTCCGAAAATTGTCGGGGGACCCATGCTTTCTACGGTAGTGAATGCGCGGTCCAGATATACTGCGGCCTCCGAACGCAGGACTACCGAAGCAATGGTGGTGCTGAAGCTCCCCCCGACTACCGTGTAGCGCTCATGCAAAGCCGTGGGTGCGGGTGCGGTGCCCTCCAGCACCGGATTATCATCCCAGGCGTAGCCGGCCATCAGCTCGCCGTTAAAGGCCGACCCGAAGTAGCTGACTTTCCCGAAGACCTCGCTGTTCTCCAGGTCGTCGGCGGGCAGCTCGGAGTTGTTCATCATGCTCATCTGCTCGGTGAACCATATCGACTCCGTATCCGGCTGATTTGTGGGTACGAAGTGGGGCAGCCAGACCGCCTCGAAGGTCAGGGGGCCGGCAAAGTAGTCGGCCTTGACCGCCGGCACTCCCATGCGGATCTCGGTAAAGTCTGCCAGGATGAAGGAGCGCAGATCCTGGGGACTGACGATGTCGGTGATAAAGGCCCCTTCGGCCTCGCCCCAGACTATCGCCTGTTTGCCGACCCTGATGTCCATCGAGGAGAAATACAGATCGATATACGCCTCGCGCACGCCGATCTCCGGTTCGCCGTCGGCTCCGATGTAGGCATAGGGGTTGACCATTATATGGGTGATATCCCCCCAGCCCTCCAGCTTGATATCGGCTGTTTGTTCGGCTATAGGCACATCGCCTTCGGAAAGGCGGGCGCCGGTATAGCTGCGCAGCATTCCGGTAAAATCGATATCCTTGGCAGCCAGTATATTCGGCGTCATCATTGCCATGGCCATTAAAATGACCAGGCTGCCGATTAGTTTTTTTTGTTTACTATATGTAAGTGTTCGCATAAAAATCCTCCTGTTTTCTCACGTCGCTGCCCTCCGGCTTTACCGGCGCGGTCCGCGCTGCATCTGCCGTTCGGAGAAAAAGCTGTCGCTCAGGCCGGTGTCGAATTTGACATTCTCCATTTCGATACGTGTTGATTGGTCGCGGTCCAGGTCCTTCATAAGCATGTTGGTGATAACCCAGTAGCCGTCGATCTGTTTATAGTCTTCGATATTCAGGGTTTTGTAGATTTGACCCTTAGCATCGTAATATTCCCGCTTCAGACCGATCCATTTGTCCTTTACAATCCAGCTGACGGTTTTACTGAAAGCGTCGTCATCGCCGACGGGCAGGCTCTCGACCACATAACAGGATTCTCCTTTATAGTTCTCTTCCCGAAGGATCGTATGACGGTCTTCCTCGGGGTGGCGTTCGCCCAGGTCGTCGTAGGTGAAATCCGACCCCATAAAGCGGTCGTTCTTGCTGTCTGAGCTGATGCGTTTTACCCTCCGCAGCGCCGGCAGATAGATCCACTGGTCATCGTCGCGCGCGTCATCGTAGGACCAGCTCATGAAGCTGGTGTCCTTCACATCCGCCGGAGCCAGGAAGAACATCATCTTCTTATCCACTTCGCCGGTATCCAGACTGAACTGGGTGATGCTGCGCTCACGGGTTGAACCGCGAGCGTTGGTCAGGGTCATCACCAGGTCGGCGGTCATGTCCTCACCGCTGGGGCGGTTGTAGACATTTTCCATCACCTCTTGCCCGCCGGGGGCTGCGAACAGCAGGCCCGCGGTACTCATTGAAATTATCAAAGTCAATGCAAGTGTTCTTAGTTTTGTGTGCATACTATTCCTCCTTGGAAATTTTTTGCAGAAAAGTCTTTGAGTGACGGTCAATAAAAACCGCCACTATCAATAGAATTGTTAAAGTGCCGACGGCACTGGTAGCCATGTTCAGGGCGATTAAGCCGCCCACCTGACGGTTCGGCGGAAACACGCTGATCAACAGTACGGCGAAGCCTCCCATAACCGCTGCGGCGTTGTAGATAATTGCCCGGCCGGTATGTCCGAGGGTCTCGAAGGCCGCTTCCCGGCGCTCAAGGCCTTCGCTGCGCATGGAACGGTAGCGCTCGATCAGATGAATGGCGTAATCCACGCCGATTCCGATAGCAATACCTGATATAATCGCGGTAGCCGAACTCAAAGGGATACCCAGCAAACCCATGGTTCCGAAGTTGACCATTGCGGTAATGGCGATGGGGATGGTGCCGGCCAGTCCTATCCACAGGCTGCGGAACATAAGGGTCAGCAGCAGCGCTACGATTCCGAAAGAGATCAGAAGGCTGAAAATCTGTCCTTCAAGCAGCAGGGTGGCAAAGACCAGCGATTTATATCCGCTGCCGGCGTAATCAACCTCGACGCCCTGCGCGGCCAGACGCGGGATGTAGGGCTCTATCACTTCGATAATGTCTTCCATTACCGCCGAGCTGTCGCTTTTGAGCTGGAAGGTCAGGTTGGCGTTCATGTAGTCATAGTCAACTACCCGGTTCAGGTTGTCAGGGTCGCCGGACATTTCGTATAAGAGCAGGTATTGGGCGATCATTTCCTGAGATTCGGGGATTTTATTGTAGGCGGGGTCGTCCGCGTGCATTACCCGGTGCATGCGCTTCATGTAATCGGTAATGGCAAAACTGTCGCCGACCACCGGTTTCGATTCAACCTCGCTCTGCAGCTGGTCGATTACCTCCAGTACCTCGGGCTGCTTGAATGTGTCGGTCTGCTCGCTGCTGAAGACGACGTTGAAGGTGGATGTGCCGCCGAAATTCCGGTTGACGAAGCTGTCGGTTTTTACCACCTGGCTGTCCTCCTGAAAGTTTGCCAGGAAGCTGGTGTCGATCCACACCTGGCTTGTACCGAGCGCCGCCAATGCCGCCACCAGCACTGCTGTCGCCGCTACCAGTTTGGGACGCGCTAACAGCGTGGCGCCGAAACGGCGGCTGAGGGCAGGCTTATTCTGTGGATTGGGGGGAGCACCCGTGGATCGGGCGGACTCACTTTGGGCAGACTTCGGCTGTCGCTGTTTGAAGGGCCCGAATAAATACACCGCAGCCGGATACAGAATCAGGGCCAGCAGCATCTCGATCATGACACCAAAGGCGGTAAACAGGCCAAAATAGCGTACCGGGAGCACCTGGCTGGTCATCAGCGACAGGAAGCCCACAGCCGTAGTGATTGCCGCCATTGAAACGGGGCGCACCATAGCCTTCAGGGTTCCCGCCACCAGTTCGTCTCTGGATATATCGGGATTTTCCCGGCTCAGGTGAACAATGGAGTTATGCATGTGGATTCCATACGCCACCCCGATGGCAATCAGCATTACCGGAAGCATGGTGCTGACCGTATACACCGGTACATGCAGCAGGGCCATCAGCCCGAAGGCCGCTATTGTGGCGAAGAGTACAATGATCAAATTGATGAGGGTACTGCGCACGCTCCGCAGAAGCACCAGCAGCAGGATGGTCATCATTACAATTACCAGGGGGGCCATGCGGGCCATGTCTTTGGGCCCGAGCTTGGTGAGTTCTCCCTCTACCACCGGTCGTCCGGCAATGTAGACCGTCTCCGGGCCTTCCCATTCGGCGGCGAATTCCTGCAACTGCGAGTAGAACTGATCGGTAAAGGCGTCTTCACCGATCTCTGCAATTATCAGCGCAGCATTCGCGCTTCGGCTCACGATGCGTCCGTCGATCATATCGTTGCTTTCTACCGCCGTCTGCAGCTCCTCGATTTGCTTTGCATCCTGGGGGACCGTGTCATAAAAGGGTCTTACAGTCAGACCCCATTCGTCGGCGGTGATATTTTCAGCGGTGTAGAGGGATGTCACATCTCCCTCGTCGATTTCATGAAAGCGTTCCGGCAGTTCTTCCGATATTGTCTTTATCTTCTGAAGGGTACCGGGGTTGTAGATGGACTGCGGGTGTTCAATTGCCAATAGAATATTGTCCTGAATCCCGAACTGCTCCTCCGCCTGGTCGCTGAAGACGAAGGCCGGATGCTCGGAGGGCATGTATTCATCGAGATCAGTCACGATCTCGGCGTTCCTGGCGATCCCGAATATGAAAAGGGCAGTCAGGGCCAGAATAACCAGAATGATCAGGGCCGGTTTTTTCGCAAGGTATTGATATAACTTGATCATAAGTAACCTCTCTAAAAAAAAATTAGTTAACGATAACTAACTTTCGCGGTATAAACATACCGGAATCGGCGCATCAGAATAGGGTGTCCCCTAACGGATCTCCAACAGAGTATTCAAAGTCGCTGCAAGGTTGTCTTCCAGGTCCTTCAGCCTGAGTGTCCCCTCGGACAGATGCCAGCGGGTCACCGCCAGACGGATAGATGCCAGAGTCAGGAAGGCCATCTCCTGGGGGCGGATATCGCCCCGGCAGACCTGCTCCGTCTGCATTGACTCGAATGCTTCGGTCAGCACGCTCATATTCTCACTCATTACCTGCTGGAGTTTATTCCGCAGCTGAGGCTCATTGTGAAAAATCTCCTCGGAGAAAAGAAACGGAGCGGAAGCCGGCCGCTGCTTCAACTCACTGAACAGGTTGTGGAGAAATTGAGCGAACCGCTGCTCGGACTCTCCGCCGCCGTTCCGCAATGTCAGAAAGTGAGGCATGATCGCCGACTGCAGGTCCTCCAGCATGGCCGTCATCAGAGACAGCTTGTTCGGGAAATGCCGGTACACCGAAGGTTCCGTCACTCCCACCGCGGCGGCGATATTGCGAATCGTGAGCTTGCTGAAGCCCTCCCTGGATACTATGTCGATGGCCGCCTGTAAAAAATCCCGCTGCCGGTCGGTTAAACTGTTCATCCTGTCCTCGCTTTTTGAATAGTAGTTAACGATAACTAACATACTGCTTCCAGCGAAAAGTGTCAACTGTTTTCAGCTATTTTTTATATTTTACATTCTCCATGTATGTACTGTTGCCGGAACTGCCGGAAAAATTTAAGTTGTTGCGCCCGTGCTGATTTAAATCTATACTTCTACGGTTGTACAAACAATGAGGAGTACTGGAATGAAAAATCTCTACGCCAAAGCAATTTATATTACTATTATAATCTTATTAATGTTCGCAGGAATCGGCTGCCAGCAGCCGGGCACCGGAGACCCGACCGGCGGTGACGACGGAGGTGATGGAGGCGGGATTCCGATTGATCCCGAATACCCGTTAAATGTGAGTGCCGTTCTAACCGTGAGTGAGAGTGAAGCTTACGTTACCATTAGTTGGGATGGTGATCCGCATGACGGTTCCTATTCGGTTGTCTGGGGCAGCGACAGTACATACGGGAACCAGGCTGCGCGGATTGACGATGCAGCCTCCCCGGCCCAGTGCTCCCTCGTTCTCGGGGAGTACGGTACCTATTACTTCTGGGTCGCCTGTGTCGATCCGGATGGTGAGATGATAGACGGATGGGAGAGTGCAGCGGACCAGAATTCTTCCGATCCGATCACCTACTCGGAGACTCCTCCGCCTGTCGGAGCACCGGAATTGATCGTTCAGACCGACGCCGGACTGCGGATTTCCAACGGAGACAATGTCAAGACAGGTACCGGAGTGGGGATTGTCCCTGATATACCTGACAGTATATATGCTGACGTCGAATATCAATACAAATTGAACACGGGATCTTTCGCCGCGCCATCACCCTACAATAACGATTATCATGGTCTGACCTACGGCAGCGGAACTTCAGGTCAGGTAGTCTCTCTTTCCGCACAGTATTACAACACTTCAACCGGCTTAGTGGAAGACGGCTCGCCGGTGTCGATGAGCTTCACCTATATCGACATGGACGGTCCGGAAATCGTCAGTATAAACGACACCGACGGGAATCCCGTCGATGCAGGAGATAGGACCAATCTCGATGTTATCGTAACGGCGGTGAAGCCGGATACGGCCGGCAGCGGCGGAATTTTTCAGTATTCCCTGGACGGAGGATCCTCCTGGACGGCTTTCAATGAAGTCCAGGGTGCAGGTACCCATACTTTTTCTCCAGCTGCGGGCAGCACTCTCGACTGCACGAATCTGCAGATTCAGTACTACCTCGATACTGATACATTCGGACCTACGGCTGTGAATTATTTCACCATTGACAAAGACGCTCCCGATTTTCCGAGCAGTCCGAATGATCCCGCTGCGTCGGGAGACAAAATTTCAATCAAAGTATCCTGGTATGCTCCGGCCGATTCAGATCTTGAAAGTGTAAGCATTATGAAGCGGATTCCGGCAGGTTCCGGCGAATATACCGAGGCGGTGACTTATTCGGGAGTCGATATTCCGAGCGGGAGCCCCAATGAATATTATGTGGCCGCTGCAGAAGAAGCCGATATCAAACTGATTGCCGCCGACGATGTAGGGAATACAAATTCGGTGGAGCTGCTCGGCATTACCCCTGATACGAATGTGAACAATCTCTTCGTGACCCCCGGCGGTACGGGACTCGGAGGGTCATGGCAATCCGGCATCGGTGATCTGCAGGAGGCTATCGAATACGCTTATGATAACGGTATTCCGGAAGTCTGGGTATTGGCGGGAACCTATAAGCCCTCGTCGACGCCAAATCTCTCCAGCCCTCCTCCGGGATCCGAGTTCTACCATTACTCCCTGCGCAATGGAGTAACGGTGATCGGCGGATTCGCCGGAACTGAGACCACCTCCGATCCTGTCGGCGGTACGACGACCCTGAGCGGTTATTATTCCGGAACCTTCGGATACGACGATACATACCATGTCTTTTATCATCCTTCCGGGACAGGCCTGAACAATTCGGCGGTCCTGAAGAACGTGACCATCAGCGGCGGGGATGCAGATATCAGCTCAGTCAGTGGGGATCATTCCCGTGGAGGCGGAATGTTTAATTCCTATTCGAGTCCCCTTCTGATCGATTGCATGTTCTCAGGCAACTCAACCGAGGTATCCGGCGGAGGAATGTACAACGACCATTCGAGTCCGCATCTGATCAACTGCATGTTCGTCGACAATACGACCACAGGTAGTTTCAGTGAAGAAGGCGGCGCCGGGGTGCACAATACTTACTTATCAACGCCGGTATTTATCAATACGATCTTTTCAGATAATAAAGCTTTCGCCAACGGGGGAGGAGTCTACAACAAGAGCGGCTCCGCTGCTTCGTTCCATAATTGTACCTTTCACGGGAACACAGCGAATTTCGGTTCATCTCACGGACAGGCGGTATACAATCAGCAGTCCGATCCGTTTTTCTACAACAACCTCATATGGAACACCAAAGGCGTAGACAGCTCGCCTGTCTACAACAACAGCTCCCTTCCGACCATGGGCAGCAATCTGATCTATACCGAT
>JBNGED010000097.1:0-504 GCA_049975605.1 Sediminispirochaetaceae bacterium
GTCGATTCCGCCAGCGATAAACGGATCGGTGCAGTCTGGCTGCGGTATTTCGACTCCGCCCGCAGAGGTTACGGATACATCGGTAACGACATCCCTGAAATGAGTATAGCTGTCGTACCTGAAAAACGCGGCATGGGTGTCGGCACCGCATTGATAGACACACTTCTCCAGTATGCAGCCGGGCGTATAAGAACCATCTCCCTCAGCGTAGACCCGGGAAATCCGGCCGTCAGGCTGTATAAACGCTTCGGCTTCGTTGAGTGCGGTACCTCGGGCGACTCCATTATTATGCGCCGGGACATCTGATTTTTTTTAGAATTTTTCATATTTTATCTTGACGAACGATCGTTCGTACGTTATATTTACTAACGAACGATCGTTTTTATTCTTCGATTTTATACGAAAGGGCGGATTATGAACGCAGTCGACGACCACATGAGTACACGGGACCGGATCTTCGAGGCGGCAGTGGACCTTTTTTCCACAAGAGGCTACCACGGCACT
>JBNGED010000097.1:514-7692 GCA_049975605.1 Sediminispirochaetaceae bacterium
GATACGGGAAATCGCCCGGGAAGTAGGCATCAAAGAGAGCTCAATCTACAACCACTTCCCGGGCAAAGACGGCATTCTGGAAGCCATCCTCGAATACTATCAGGAGGGATTCCGGACTGCCACATCTTCTCTCGAAGAGATGGAGGAGTTCATGGAAGGCTTCTCCGAACCCGTAGAGCTCTGGCTTGCCGTTGGAATCGAATTCATGAAAAAACTGCCGCCCTACACCGAACCGATTTCACGGATATTGATAAACGAAATGTTCCTGGATGAACGCTGTCGGCGCTTCGTCCTGCACACCATGTTTACCGCGCAGAAGGAAGTAGCCGAGAATTCTCTGCGCTATCTCCGCGAGCGGGGACTGATCCGGGATTGTGATATCCAGCAGACGGCTGTGCAGTACGTCTATATGCTGCAGGGACTGGATATCGAGAACCGGCTGATGCGTTTAGAGGGACACGGACCTGAAGAGCTCCAGCAGCATCTCATTGATACCATACGCTTCTTCATAGAAGGATTGCGGAAAAAATAATTCCAACAGGGGGAAAAAATGAAGGGACTCATAATCTACAAATCAAACTACGGATCCACCGAGCAGTATGCCCGGTGGTTGAGCGAAGATACCGGCTATCCGAGCATAGCTATACAGTCAGTCAGAACACAGGACATTGCGGACAGCGACATCGTAATCCTCGGCTCTCCGGTCTTCGCCAACCGGCCCATGATCGCTCGCTGGATTGAAAAAAACTGGAAGCTTCTCCAGGAGAAGCGGCTCGTGCTCTACACGACTTCGGGGACCTATCCTGAGGATCCGCAGCTGCAGGAGGGGTTCATATCGGCTTTCAGACCGGAAACAACGAACAGGATCGCATATTTTCCACAGGGAGGGCGGATGACTGCCGCTGAGCTCAGCCCTCTGCACCGGTTCATGATGAAGCTGGGCCGGCTCATAGAGAAGGACCCGGAGGTCCGCGCGCACATGGGCGAGGATGTCGACAGGATCGACAGGAGCGGACTCAAGCCCATTGTCGAGCATGTATTACTTTAACCGGGGGTTATACATATGAATAAGATGCACATAACCGCATTCGTCGGCAGCGCCCGCAAAGGAAACACATATAAGGCAGTACAGCGCTTCCTGCTTCACCTGCAGTCGCTGGGCGATATCGATTACGAGATCGTTCCCCTGGGCGATTACCGACTGAAGGTGTGCCGAGGCTGCAAACTCTGCATGGACAAGGGGGAGGAGCTGTGTCCCCTGAAGGACGACCGGGACATCCTCATCGAAAAAATCGAGCGGTCCGACGGTGTCATATTCGCCACTCCCAACTACGCGTTCCAGGTCTCGGGCCTGATGAAGCTCTTCCTCGACAGGCTCGCCTTCCATTTCCATCGACCGAGATTCTTCGGCAAGACCTGTACCGGCATCGTCTCCCAGGGAATATACGGCGGGAAAAAAATCGTGAAATACCTCGACTTCGTCGGGAAGGGGATGGGTTTGAACGTGGTGAAGGGCTGCTGTTTCACGGCCCTCGAACCGGTAAGCGACCGGGATCAGGCCCGGATAGACCGGATGATGGCCAGGCAGGCCAGTGCCTTTTACGGCAGACTTGCCCGCCGGAAGCAGCCTCGTCCGGGCCTCTTCGATCTCATGATCTTCCGCATGTCCCGGACGAAGATCCGATTGATGCTCGACGAGAGTTCCAGGGACTTCACCTGGTACCGTGACACAGGCTGGTTCGAATCCGAATTTTATTATCCGGTTCGTCTCGGCCTTTTCCGGAAAATCGCCGGCCGGTTTTTCGACTGGGCGGCGGCGCGCCTGTCGCCGGGCAATCCCGGTTAGACTTTTTTTACGGCCTTCCCGCCCCTGATCAGGAGCCAGACGGCAAATACCAACTCCGCCGTCATGGGGACACTGAGGATTTTCTCCGCGACGCTGATTATCTCTTCGTAGGCCGGGAGCAGCAGATAGGAGAGCGGTATTCCCACATAACTCACCGCGGCGATCAGCAGGAGTATACCGATGACGCGGGGCACGAAGCCGGATACCAGAGCCAGATAGCCGAGGAGGAGGAGGTGGCCGCCGAAGACAACCAGACCGATGGACCAAATCTCGTCGAAGCCGTCGATGAGAAGGGCTGCACGGGCGGACAGATCTCCGCTCTGCGGCGCCGATACGGAACCCGCTCCGCCGATAAGCACGAGGACAATGACTAAACACGCGATTGCGATCCCCAGAATCCCGGCGTACGACAGACGCAGCCAGCCGCACAGCAGCGACAGTCCCCTGTTGACCGGCTCGAAGTAGAGGTACAGCGCCCAGGCGACAACCAGATCCGTCAAAAGAATAACGAGCCAGCCGAAGATCCCCGCCCGGAAGAGCATCTGCGATTCGACCAGATTCCGTACTGTACCGGCCGGATCACCCGCCGCGATGAGACTGCCATGGACAACTCCAGCGGAGAAACCCGCCGCCGCCGTCATTACTATCAGCGCGATCCCGGCCGTAACGGCCGCATGCCGCGGAGTAACTTCTTCTGTTTTTTTCCATGCCATATTCTTATCCCTCCTGGTTGGTTACCGGCCTCACGGCGGGCTTATTGGATCGTATATGATAATTCTAAGGCATTTCACACCGCTTTTCACTTCGAATTCCAGCAAGTAGTACAGCGGGCCGGGAAGGACGACCGGCGCTGTAGAACAAGAGATATCTCAGCCTGTTGGAAAGCCGGGAGCGAATAGCGGAACGGGCTTTGTATGTACTATACTTACTTCAATACCCGTCTCAGCGGATGAAGGCTCTGCCGGTCCGGCCAGCTTCGTGATTATCGACCCGGCTGGCAATCCCATCCTGGTCGACCAGCACAGATAATTATGGGCTGAGATCTAAACGGACTTCTACCCTTTTTTTTTTGAAAAAATCTTCGAGCACATCTCCCTGATCGAGCACGACATGTCCGACATTTTCCAGGATATTGATCTCGGAATCCGGCAGTATGTCGCGGAGTCTCTTGGCGCTCCGGGCCGTATTCAGCAACACATCTTCGGCGCCGGCAATATAAAGGAGCGGGCAGCGGATCCGTTCCAGCTCTTCATCGGTGAGAACGGGCAGCTTCTCCATCAGGGGAATAAAGTGCCGGGCTGTCAGGAGAGAGAACTCTTCGTACCGGGAATCCACCGCGACTTTACCGCTCACGATACGATTGATCTTCCTTGCTCCCCGGTCCCCGAGGAAGAGAAACGGGAGGATCTTGAAAAGGAAGCTGACCCGCGGAGGATGGAGCCCGCTCGGTGAGATGAGGGCCAGGCTGCGGAGATGGTCCGTGCGGCACGCCGCATACTGTAACCCCACACATCCGCCCAGGGACTGCCCGCAGATGTGGAAATACTCGAGACCCAATTTTTCTACAAGCTCCTCAAGCCATCTCACAGAGGCTCCGTCGGATACTCCCGGACGCTCTTCACCGCTGAGGCCGGGCTGCCCCGGTATATCGACTGCGTATATCCGGAAGACCTTTGACCACGACGACAGATACCCGAACCAGCTCGCGGAATTGCTCGCGGAGCCGTGAAGGAGTACCAGCGGAGGCGCCGCCGGGTCACCCGCTGTCAGAACATGGGTCGGGCCGAAGTCTTCCGTATCCAGCCACAGGGATTCCGCCGGGACCGGGCACTGTCTGTATATCTCCTGCACGGCCTCCCTGACCGCGTTTTTTCCCTTCTCCGATTTGTACACGCTCATTCTTCGTCCTCCTGGTCCGTCAGCACATCGAAGACCTTCATGATCGCCGCAATGAATCGGGGAGTTCCGTAAAAAATAAACCGCCCGGTATGACGCTCCGGCTCGTGGATCATGTCATAGCGTGCTTTTCCCCATTCCGGATCCCTGCAGTTGAGCAGGGCGATAATGCTATTCGATATCCTGGAAGCCTCTTCGGGGTCCTTCTCCCTGAGCTCGACGACGGCCGATACCGTGATCCGGTCCGCTCTTGATTCATCGGGAAGCAGAGACTTCAGCTCGGCTTCGCGTTGACCTGATGGGCCTCCGCCGAGTTCCCCGTGGGCGTATTTTTTCAGATCCTCCTGATGGACCATCCAGGCGCGGCCGATCTTGCGCCCTGCGATCCTGCCTTCACGAATGAAACGGCGAACGGTCTTGGGATGGAGTCTTAAAATACCCGACAGTTCATCGACGGAATAATACCGATCCTCCATGATTTGCGCTCCTTATTATACCTTTATATGCCTTTTTGTGATACTTTATAGTATTTAATAGTATATTATGGAACATGTCAAGGTAAAATGAAGTCCTGACTGATAGAATACCTGGCTTTTCCGGTCATTGCCCATTTCTAATAAAATAAGTAATGATTATTCCGCAATCAGGCACTACAATTGAGAGTATTGAAGCCCTGCGGGAAAAAAGGGCGATACGGCAGGCTAATAGCCTCTTACGATTTTCATAACACGGAGGAAAACACGTGAAAGCCTGGGTATATGAAAAATTCGGTACGGCAGATGAGCTGCAGATAATAGAGACCGCCAAACCTGTGCCTTCCGACGACCAGGTACTGGTGAAAGTCCACGCGGTCTCCATCAACGACTGGGACTGGCAGCTGCTTCAGGGAACGCCATTCGTAAATCGCCTGATGAATGGACCAATCAAACCCCGACAGCAGATCCTCGGCTCGGACATCGCCGGGCAGGTCGAGGCGGTCGGAGCGGGAGTTGAGCGTTACGCACCGGGAGACAGGGTCTACGGCGACCTCAGTGAATCCTGGGGCGGCTTCGCCGAGTACGTCTGCGCGGGAGAGAATGCTCTGTCCCCGATACCGGAAAAAATGAGCTTCGAGGATGCCGCGGCGATCCCCCAGGCGGGAATGCTCGCCGTACAGGGTCTGCGGGACGTCGGGCGGCTGCAGTCCGGCGAGAAGCTTCTGATCAACGGCGCCGGCGGCGGTGTAGGGACTTTCGGCATCCAGCTGGCCAGGCTCTACGACGATGTCGAGGCGACCGGCGTCGACAGCGGGCCGAAGCTGGAGATGCTTCGCAGTCTCGGCTTTGACCGCGTCATCGACTACACCCGGGAGGATTTCACCGCCGCCGGCCGGCAGTACGATCTTATCCTGGATACGAAGACCAACCGTCCGGTATCGCATTATCTCCGCGCACTCCGCCCCGGCGGGAGATATGTGACAGTCGGAGGGGACCGCATCATGCAGGTCCTGCTCCTCGGGCCCCTTGTTTCGATGATCCGAGGGAAAAAGCTCCGTCTCGTCATGCTGAAGGTCAACAAGGATCTGCCCTTCATGAACGAGCTCTACAGCGCCGGACGCGTCAAACCGGTTATCGACGGACCTTATCCGATGGAAGAGCTCCAGCAGGCTATGCGGCATTTCGGCGCCGGAGAACACAGGGGCAAGGTAGTTATCAGTGTCGCACGGTGAGGGGCTGACGCTCACCGCCGCTCAGCTTTGCCCGGGACGGCCTTGCCGCTTCAATAGCGCGGCCCTGAATGTGCAGGCCCGCTATCGCCGCCCTTGAGACGCCGCCCCGGAGGCAGTGGTGAGGTTTCGCGCCGCCCATTAGCACCGATTCGGGTATACCAACCCGCACACAGGAGTAAAAAAATGAAAGCAGCCGTCTATGAAAAATTCGGGCCCCCGGAGGTCCTCGAGATCAGGGAAGTGGAGACGCCCCGGCCGGCGGACAACGAAGTCCTCATCCGGATCCATGCCGCCACGGTGGAGAAGGAAGATCCCGGCATGCGCAAGTCCCCGGGGCTCAACGGCATCCTCAAGCCGAAGCGGACGATTCTCGGAATGGAGCTGTCCGGCGAGATAGAGGCGGTCGGGAGAGAAGTGACCCGGTTCAAGCCCGGCGATCAGGTCTACGGCAACGCCGGCATGAAGCTCGGCACCTACGCCGAATACATCTGCATCCCCGAAGACGGGGCCCTGGCGCTCAAACCGTCCAACCTCTCGCACCGGGAGGCCGCCGCGCTGACCAACGGCTCCCTTACGGCCCTCCCCTTCCTTCGCGATCAGGCGGAACTCCGGGCAGGACAGCGTATTCTCATCAACGGGGCATCGGGCACCGTCGGTTCCGCCGCCGTTCAGATCGCGAAGTACTACGGGGCGGAGGTCACCGGGGTGTGCCGCACAGCCAACCTGGAAGCGGTGAAGTCCCTCGGGGCCGATGAGGTCATCGACTACACCGCGGAGGATTTTGCCCGGCGCGGCGGCCGGTACGACGTCATCTTCGATGTCGCGGGGAAGAGCTCCTTCGCCCGCTGCAAGTCCCTGCTGGAACCGGGCGGCGTCTACCTCGCCACCATACCCACTCCGGCCATCCTCTTCCACGTTCTTCGGACCAGACTCTTCGGAGGCCGCCGGAAAGTCAGATTCGCCGCCACGGGCCTGCGCTCCGCCGACAAGAAGGGCGTTGACCTTCATTTTTTGAAAAAAATCGTCGAAGAGGGAAAACTACGGCCCCGCATCGACCGGACCTACCGGCTCGAAGAGATCGCCGAAGCTCACCGCTACCTCGAATCGGGGGCTAAGAACGGAACCGTCGTCATCGAGACCGCTGCCGATTAGGGCGCGTCTTTTCCAGTATAAGATATATTTTTCCTTGACAAATGACACAGCGTCACTTATTTTCTTTTAAAAGACACTTTGTCTTTTATATCAAGGAAAATGGAGGCCGCAATGGCTGCACACTCTATACTGCAGGGAAAAACAGCTCTCGTAACGGGAGCTTCAGCGGGAATCGGGAAATCGACAGTCGAGGCATTGCTCTCGGCCGGCGCCACAGTCTACGCCGCGGCGCGGCGGGTCGAAAGAATGAAGGACCTTGAACGGCAGGGGGCCCGGCTGCTGTACATCGACGTTACCGACGAAGATTCAATGGTAAACGGAATCAATTCGATTCTGGAAAAAGAGAGCTCTATCGACATCCTGATCAACAACGCCGGGTACGGGTCCTACGGCGCCATCGAGGATGTCCCTCTCGAAGAAGCCCGGCGTCAGTTCGAGGTCAACATCTTCGGCCTGGCCCGGCTCACCCAGCTGGTCCTTCCCGGGATGCGGGAGAACCGCTACGGCAAGATCGTGAACATTTCCTCCATGGGCGGGAAGATGTACACTCCCTTCGGCGGCTGGTACCACGCCACC
>JBNGED010000098.1:0-7638 GCA_049975605.1 Sediminispirochaetaceae bacterium
GGGAATCCGTCCAGAATGAATCCGTCCCGCGTGTCATCGTCCTGCAGACGCTGCCGTACCATCTCGATGGTCAGCTCGTCGGGAACGAGCTCTCCGGAGGCGAGAATGCTCTTGACCTTCTTCCCTATCTCGGTCTCCCCCTGAATATGGCCGCGGAAGAGATCGCCGGTGGAGATATGCGGGATCTTGTAGTGGTCTCTGGCCTGCACGGCGATAGTTCCCTTGCCGGCGCCCGGAGGGCCGAGAAAAATAAGGTTCATATTATCACTCCTTCCTCGTCGGTGTGGCTGTGCGGGATGTGTACTCGAGGGGTATGCCAGCTGGTTTCACACTCCTCCGAACAGAACTCGTCGGTTGAGGGGTCCAGGCTGAGAAAGAACGCTCCGCAATTCTTGCATTGCGCATACTTCTCGCTGCATTCCCGGCTGCAGTAGAAGCCGTGATACATTTCTTCACTGAGTCTGTATTGCCCGCAGTTGCGGCAGCGGATATATTCTGCACGATCACTCATTACGGCTCAATATTAATACAAATTCATCTGCGTGTACAGAAATAAAAATGCAACAGAGGCGCCTCCGAGGGATAAAAAATGTGTATCAAAATGACACAGATACCGCCTCTCCCGCAGTATGAACTGTAGTGCTTTGACACATTTTTTTCAAAAAAAATCTGGCCCGGACCATGCGTGGGATGAATATAATTATCAATAATATATGCATTTATAATTTTCGGCAAAATTGGCACGAATCTTGCAAAATAATTAATGAAATGAAAATACCTCAATAAGGAGGAGAGTATGGAACTTACAAAATGGAAAAATAACAATTTGCTTGAACCGATGGACGAGTTCGATCGGCTGCAGGACGAGATCAACAAGCTGTTCGACTGGACCTATCCGAGCAACCGCGGACTGTTTGACCGCTCGCTCTCCCCTGCGGTGGATGTCGTTGAAACCAGCGATGAAATCGTGCTGACATGCGATCTTCCGGGAGTGAACAGGGACGATCTGGATCTCTCTATTTCCCGGAACGTGATCACCATCAAGGGCGAGAAGAAGGGCGAGCAGAAGAAGGAAGGGGCCAAGACCTTCCGGAAGGAGACCTGGAGCGGGTCGTTTCAGAGGACCCTTTCACTGCCCGAAACGGTCGACCCCGACAAGGTTGAGGCATCCATGAAGGACGGCGTACTGACGGTGAAAATCGCCAAGCGCGAGGAGGTCAAACCCCGACAGATCTCCGTTAATGTAAAATAAGGAGGGAAGTATGAGTGCGCAGGAAATGACGAAACGAAGGCGCTGTATTCAGCCCCTGAGCGAGATCAGGGAAGAGGACCACAAAGTGGTTATCCGCATCGAGATGCCGGGAGTCAGCAAGAAGGACCTGGATATTCAGGTGGACAATGACCGTCTGAAGATCAATGCGAGCCGGAGCGGGAAGCAGCCGGAAGGCACCTACCTGGTGCGTGAAAGGAGCTGCGCCGACTACGAGAAGGTCTTTACTATCGATGAGACCATCGACCGGGATTCGATCGAGGCGTCTATGAAGGACGGTGTCCTGGAGCTGAGACTGCAGTTCAAGAAAGAGGTCCGGCCCAGGCGCATCGAGATAAAGGGCAGCTGATAGATAAAGGCTTTCAGGCAAAACCAAAGAGAAATAGACCGGCTGTGTGAGGATTTTCTCCTGCATGGCCGGTCTTTTTTTTGACATAAACATCTAAAGAGTATATTATACACAAAATATTCATTTCACTATGCATATATATTCACAAGGAGCAGGTATGATAAATATCGCCGAGTTGATTACATTTGTGGTGTACTTCATCGCGCTGATGGGAGTAGGCTGGTATTTTTACAAGCGGACTATCCATATCGAGGATTACCTTCTTGGTGGCCGGCGGATGGGCCGATGGGTTACAGCCCTCTCCGCTCAGGCCAGCGACATGAGCGGTTGGCTTCTGATGGGACTGCCGGGAGCGGTATTCCTGATGGGAGTGAATCAGAGCTGGATTGCAATCGGCCTCTTTCTGGGAACGGTAGTAAACTGGCTGATGGTAGCTCCCCGCTTGCGGGTGTTCACCGGGCACACCGAATCGCTCACCATCTCTTCCTTCCTGGAAGAACGGTTCCAGGATCCTACCGGATTGCTGCGGATTGTCTCGGCCATAATCATCCTTCTGTTCTTCACTATCTACGCCTCCAGCGGCCTGGTTGGAGCCGGCAAACTCTTCGAGTCGATGTTTTCGATCGACTATAAGCTGGCAGTATTTCTCGGCGGTCTGGTTATAATTCTCTACACATTTCTGGGCGGATTCCTTGCAGTGTGCTGGACGGACCTTTTTCAGGGCTCCCTCATGTTCATTGCTATCATCATAGTTCCTACGATTGCCTTCTTTTCCTCCGGCGGAGCAGCGGGGATTGCCGAGGCGATGGCAGCGAAAGAGATCTCGGCTTCCATCATCCCGAGCGGACCGGTTCCCTTTCTCATGATTGTCTCGACTGCCGCCTGGGGGCTTGGATACTTCGGTCAGCCCCACATCCTGTCACGCTTTATGAGCATCAAATCGGTCAGGGAGATTCCCAAAGCGGCGACTATCGCCATTATCTGGGTACTTTTTTCCCTTGGATTCGCGGTGGTAGTCGGTCTGGTGGCCATCCCGATGTTCCCGGAAGTCACGGGCGGCGACAGCGAGAAGGTGTTTATCTACCTGGTTCGGGCCCTCTTCAATCCCTGGGTCGGCGGAATACTCCTGGCGGCAATTCTCTCCGCTATTATGTCCACCATCGACAGCCAGCTGCTCGTCTCTTCTTCGGCCCTCACTGAAGATTTTTACAAGAAGGTTATCAAGAAGGATGCCGGGGAGAAGGAGCTGATCCTCATTGGAAGAATCAGCGTACTCATCATCTCGCTGATTGCGATGCTGCTGGCGCTGAACCCCAACAACAGTATTCTCGGGCTCGTCTCGTATGCATGGGGCGGCTTCGGGGCCGCTTTCGGACCGGTTATTATCGCGGCGCTTTTCTCGGAGAAGACGAACTGGAAATCAGCTCTGGCAGGGATGGTGACCGGAACCCTCGTACTCATTATCTGGGAACGGCTCGGCTATGGCGCCGTGATGTATGAAATCGTACCCGGCTTCATTGCCAACAGTTTGACGATCTGGCTGGTGAACCGATTTACAGAGCCTGAAGACAAGAATTACTTCGGCACGCTCGTGGATGCATATCACCGTGAGTCCGGTGATGTCGAAACGGTAGATTCAAAAGCGTAGAGGTTTTTTAATCGGGAGAGCGGAAAAGTCTCTCCCGCATTTTTACGAACAGGACCGCCAGACCTTCCGACAGGTTCTCCCGCTTTACTACCACGTGCGGGGGGACCTGTATTTCCGTCGGTGAAAAATTCCAGATACCCGCGATTCCTGCCGCGATCAGTGAATTCGTCACGTCCTGGGCGGCCTGAGTGGGTACCGTGATGATGGCCATGGATATGTTGTCCCGCTCGATTATCTCGGCAAGTTTATCCATTGAAAAAACCGTAGTACCGTAGATGGTTTTCCCCTGTTTTTCCGTGTCGATATCGAATGCGGCCACTATTTTGAGGTTCCGTTTGGCGAAGCCCTCATAACCCAGGAGGGCGGTTCCGAGAGAACCGGCCCCCACCAGGACACAGGGAGTAATGTCATGCCAGCCGATAAAGGTCCGGATTGCATCGATGAGTTCGTGAATATCGTATCCCACCTTCGGTTTGCCGACTATTCCGGTGAAAGCCATGTCCTTGCGGATCTGGATCGGCTTGAGGTCCAGCTCGTCGGCGACATCGGTAGCCGAAACGGTGGTCCGCCCCTGTCTCTGAAGGTTCTCGAGTACGTTCAGATAACGCGGCAGCCTGCGGAGCGAGGGAAGCGGTATTCTGTTCAAGTGATTCTCCATTTATTAAACTTAGATTTATCGATACAAAAAGTATGCATACTTATGAATAGTAACAGAAGTGTGCTTCAGTTGGCAAGCAGTTTTTTGGGTGTTTTTTTGGTGTCAAGAACCGGAAAAATATGGTACCCTTGACCAGCCTCTTACAAAAATAATACCACCAAAGGAAATGCGACATGTTATCAAAAGAGAGAGCCCTTGCGTTGGTGCGGGGCAATGTGTTCAACACGATCGGATGTACTGAACCGGTGGCGATTGCCTATGCCGCAACCGCTGCCTACCAGCATCTGGGAGGAACTATAAAGTCACTGGACATCGAGATCAGTGTAAATATGTTCAAGAATGCGATGGCCGTTGGGATCCCGGGCAGCGATCAGAAGGGTATAAAGTTCGCGACCGCTCTGGGACTCGTGGCTGGAGACTGGCAGAAGGGACTGCGTCTGTTCGAAGGAGTGACCCCGGAACATCTCGCCGAGGCAAGCCGTCTTTCGTCCAACGATATGATCTCCGTCGGGCTCACAGACCAGCCCGACAAGGTATTCATCAGCACTCAGGTGGAGACCGATCGCGGTACGGCCAGGGCCGAGATCCGCGGAAGCCACGCCAATCTCCTGTATGTAGATGTGAACGGAGAGCGGGTCTATGAAGGTGACGGTGCCGGCGGCAACGGGGCGGCCCGGAAGCCCGGAGACCGGGAGAGCGAAGAACTGAAGGGCCTTCAGATGGAGGAACTGGCGGCCGCAGTCGATGCTATCCCGGAAGAAGAGCTGGATTTCCTCGTTGAAGCCGTGGATATGAATGTCGCCGCCGCCGAGTACGGCCTCGAGAACTCTCCCGGTATGGGACTCGGCGCGGGAACCGCCCGGCTGATGAAGGCGGGAATAGTCGGAGATTCACTGGCCACCCGGGTCGAACAGTACGTGGCTGCAGCCGCAGACAGCCGGATGAGCGGGCGGATGGTTCCGATCAAAGGCTGCGGCGGATCGGGGAATCACGGAATCGCCTTCTTCCTCGGGACCGGACTCGCCTGGCGGCACGCGCAGGACAGGGCCGTAAAGTCCCTTGCAAAGACCCTTGCCATGGGTTTGCTCCTCGTGAAATACATAAAAGAGTATACGGGACTCCTCACGCCCACCTGCGGAGTTACGGTAAGCGCCGCTCCGGCCAGTGCGGCTTCCCTCGTCTATGCAATGGGCGGATCCCCTGAGGAGATGACCGCGGCGGTCAAGCTGGTGCTGGGCAACATCGCAGGCATCCTGTGCGACGGGGCCAAACACGGCTGCTCGCTCAAAGCCGCCACAAGCGCCAGATTCGGCGTACAGGCGGCTTTTCTCGTCCTGGAGGGGGTGAGGATCCCGGACAGCGACGGAATCATCGGCGCGGATCTCCCATCCACTATGGAGAACCTGCGGCGGATTCAGGAAAACGGCCTCACAGGTGCCGATCAGACGATGTTGGACGTGCTGCTGGAAAAGAGCGCTCAGATGTGATGATGTGACCGTGGCGCCGCAGGGATGTACACCCGGACCGGCGTCACGTATTGAAGCCGCGCGCTGCGGGACCAGGCGGCATGAAATATCAGCTCAGAGCTGCAGAACTGAATGGGCCGCCTGGTGGAAGGCCGCGGAGGCCGGACGGTGTTGAAAGCTGATCAGTATTCCCAGTCCGCTGTTGACCGCCTCATGGACGAAGCCGGCGGTGAGCCGCGCGTACAGTTCGCGGGAGATCTTCCCCTCACGGGTTGAGAATACGAGGTCCTGCAGGTCGAAGGTGTCCGACATGACCTCGATCTGACGCATGATGAGGGGGAACAGTCGTTTGATCAGGGACAGATATTTTTTACGGTATTGATCGGAGTGATTCACCAGGCTGAGAATCTGGCTGTGTCTGTCACGTACCGCATGTCCCCGGTTGTCTTTCCTCCGCGGCACGAAATCGTTAAGTGTGTCGACTATCTTGTCCGACTGGAAGAGCTTGTAGAGACAGAAGTAGAACATCAGCAGACCGGACATGTTGCGCACGGTAGCTGAGACCGACACTTCTTCGGCCAGGAAGAGGAGCAGGGCGGTGACTTCCCTGTCCAGGGCGTGGCCCGGATCGACCGTTCCGCCGCCTCCGGCAAACAGATCGAATCTCGATTCCTCAGCCTCTTCCTTCCTTCGAAGCAGATCCTGGGCCTTCAGCAGCTGCTGCCGGGTACGGTTGGACTCGCACTTCTTCAGGTATTCCTCGAGACCTCTCCTCTGTTCCATGGTAAAACCCTGCGGCAGCTCACCCGAACCGCCGTGGGGGGCCGGTTCGGCAGGGGCCGGTTCGTCAAGGGCCAGCTGATTTACCAGAATGGAACGGAGGAAATGTCCCAGATTCCCGACTTCTTCCTCGCTGTGAAAGGCGGGAGGAAGGCCGCGGATGAAGGACCTGAGCAGCTGCTTCAGCTGCGGAGACAGTTCGATATCCATCGGGATGTGCAGCAGCAGATTGTCATAGAGGGCCTCGATGGCGGACTGCATGTTGCGTACCAGCTGCAGAAGGACCGCCGGGTCCCCATGAAGAAGATCGAGACTTGCATCTTCGGGTATGTAGGCGCAGTGCTCGATGTGAAAAACCGACGGGTCCACCTGTTCCTCTTCGGGCATGTTGTTGTTGTAGGTGCCGATAATGTCGGTTGTGTTGAAGTTCACCCCGGTATACGTGCGGTATTTGTTGTGCCATACGTAAAAAGTGCTGCCGTTACTGTGTTCGCGGGCGCAGCGCAGGTACTGTACCGCCGCGATATGGGCCGCCGGCTGCGGATTCGTCACAACGATAATTTTATCAGCCAACCGCAGGAACCGCAGGTTCTCATCCTCGTCTGCTCCGGCAGGCATATCGAGGAGGACCAGATCGTATGATGACGATATATCTTCCCATGAACGGCCGCTCAGGAAATCATACATGCTCTGCAGGTCCGTTGCCGTTGCCTTGGAGAAGGGAAACCACAAATCCAGCCCCTCGAATACCTGGACATTGTACTGCTGATAATCCGCTTCCGTGTCAAAGGCGGATGGCAGGTCATTGAGCGTGTCCTGGGGATTGAGCGTGTCCTGGGGAATGTCGAAGAGGGTGGCGATATCCGAAAGGGGATCGATATCCACGAGAGCTACTTTTTTCTTCATTCGCGCGGCGAAGAGTGCCAGATTGGCGGCGGTAGTGGTCTTCCCAACTCCCCCTTTACCGGACGCTATCGCAACGGTATAAGCCATACAATGTATGTACCATAAAAAAAAACTTATGTACAGTAATGGCTGCTATGATGTTGCAGGGAGATGTGTTATGATAGAATATATAAATGTAAGCCGCCGGAGGAGATGATGGATCCAGTGCCTGACACCGCCCAGTCCGATCTGAACAGCACCATACCGCTCGAGATGATCTGTGCACATGCATGGGAAGCCATCGAGCGGTACCGCAGTGTTCCCGGATATGCCGCGCTTTATGTTCAGGAACTGCTCAAGAACAATGGACAATACGAGTCGGATGATGAAAGGGTCGTGAGTCTGAGGAAAACCCTCGACGAACTGCAGCAGCAGGCGGAGAGCAGCGACGCGAACGAGAATGAAGGCCACAACCATCGGATCGTAGACGGGAAGAACGTCGCTCTCGAGCTCCAGAAGGCCGCCGAGGAGATCAACTTCAGGAAACGGATAGAGGAATTCTACCTTCCCAAGCAGCTGGTA
>JBNGED010000099.1:0-5199 GCA_049975605.1 Sediminispirochaetaceae bacterium
GATATATACCCACCGGAGGCATCTACCGGCTACCAAGATCAACTTCTGCACAATCAGCCAGACTCTGGCTGCTGAGGGCAGCATCATAACCAACGCCTCGATAGTCAACTCGATGGTCGGTGTTCGCACCTTGATTGAATCAGGCGCCAGTCTGGACGGTGTCTATTGCATGGGGGCAAACTATTACGAGACGTACGAAGAGAAGAAGGCCAATGAAGCCCGTGGTATTCCCAACATCGGGATCGGACGCGGGACGATTGTGAAACGGGCTATCATCGATAAGAACGCCAGGATCGGCGACGGGTGCCGCATCGGTATCGACCATGTCGACCGTCAGGACGGGGATTACGGTAATTACTGGATAGTCGACGGGATTATCGTAATTCCCAAGAACGGATTGATTCCTCCGGGTACGACGATATAATCCATACGTTCTTAGTCAGCTTCCGCCTCTTCCCGTCTCCTTTCGAGAAAACGCAGAATGGAACGGTCTGAAGAGGCCATCGGCATATGTTTGAGGTCCTTCAGGTGCACCCAGCGGATCGCCTGATGCTCCCGCAGTACGAAGGATTCCGATATGAGCTGTACCTCGTACGCTTCGAGACGGTACTGATCGTTGCGGTTCTGAAAATAATCCGTGTAGAGAGAGTCGCCGACAACGATGTCGACGGAGAACTCCTCCCGGTATTCCCTCTTGAGGGCCTCCTGAGGAGTCTCCGAATTCCGTTGTTTTCCCCCCGGGAATTCCCAGCTCTCTCCGATGCTCGTACCAGGCTTCCTCAATGCGACCAGGTATTTGTCTCCCTTGCGGGCTATACCGGCTGTTGAAATCCGTGTTGTGACTTCCTGCTGCTGATTCAACGGTAAAACTCCTGTCCGGTGCTCCCGCTTTCCAGATCCATTCCGAATTCTACAGAAAAAGAACTCCAGGAAAGAGAAAATGGAGAAGCCCGATAATTATCAAACCAATACCGATCGGTGATTTGTTCTGTATGAAAATCTTCTGCAGGCTCTCGATGAAGGGGGTCCGTACTTCGGACTGTTCCGTGTAGTAATCCAGGAAAAATACGAGTGCCATCACGAGCAGGCCGAGGGCGGGAAGAAGATCGCCTACAACTGCGACATCGCCCTTCGTCACGCTCAAAAGCTTGAAAATCCCTACTACCAGGGAGAGAATAATGAGAATTATCCGGGAGGCTATGTTGATCTTCAGCGCCTCCTGGAGACTCTGCAGCGCCGGGAATTTTTCATGCAGCATCGGGGCCGCCATAAAGATCCCGCCCAATATATTCATAATGACCGCAAGCAGATAAAACTGAATCATACCATCCCCCTTTTACAGATTATTCCAAAATATATAATACCTGACACATCGTCAAGCACTATTCCTTCAACTTTTTTTCCAGGGTAATCGACTTACCGTTTCGGAATATCTCACATCGGATTCTAATCCCATTTTCGTCTATTTCATTCCCGATATCAAATACGGACCGCACGACTGCTGTCTCCAACGTCTCCGGCCCCGGACGAAAATAGTGGGTCTCCTCTGTACCGATGTCCAGGGCCCGTATCTGTATTACAAAATCGTTGCCTTCAGGAGCGCCGCTTCCCGCAGTTCCGGCCGATTCCGTTGGTCCGGCCCGCTGGATGATGACGCTTACATGTGCTGTCTGTTTATACAGGTATCCGTGCATCGAGAAGGAGTAGCCCTGAAAATCATCATTCGATGAAGCCGGGCGCAGGAAGGGAAGCAGGAAGACGAGAACGAGGACGACTACAATGATATCGATGAGTATCAGGAGGAGGGACGGATTGTTCTTGAAAATACCGCTCCTTCTCTTCAGCCCTCTCTTCCGTTCCTCAGGACGCGGAGCCTCGGAACGGCTATGGTAGTGCATTTCCCCCGGTATGCTCTTCTCCTGAGCACCGTAGTATCGAGGATTTTCGGAACCTGCATCACCGTTCCTCGATGTCATGGATCCCCCCAAGCAGAACTGATAAATACCGCGGCAGATCTTCAGCAAGGAACCATCCATTCCTCTCCTCCGCTGCCCGGCCGGCCTGTTGATGGAGCGCGGCGGCTGCAGCAGCTGCAGCGAAGACGTCCCCTCCCCGCGACACGAGACCCGCCGTGGCGCCCGCCAGGACGTCCCCGGCTCCCCCGGTACCCATCGCCGGGTTCATTCCGTCGACGACCGTATATCGTCCGTCCGGAGCGCATATCCACACAACGTGGGTCTTCAGAACGACGATCACCTGGAGGTCGGATGCGAGACCGAGCATGGGACCCAGCGGCCCGGCAAGCAGTTCTTCCTTGCTGCATTCCTCTGAACTCCCGGAAGCCAGATAGAGGAACTCTCCCGGGTGGGGAGTGAGGACCCATCTCCCTCCTGTCAAATCCCGGATGTATGTATCTCCTTTTTTTTGACGGAGGAGCTTCAGAACACGGATGCCGTCGGCGTCGATAACACCCGGCAGCCCGCTCTCAAGGAGAACCGTCAGCAGCTCCTCCCTGCCCTCGGTACCCCAGCCCGGCCCCGCCAGGAGTGCGGTGTGTTTGTCCTTGATGCTGAAGTCCGACGGCTCGTCGTCCGGCCTTCCGATAAGCGGCCGCACCATGACTGATCTGCAGCTCGATGCGAGGATCGGATAGATTTCTTCATCTCCGTAGAGGGTAACCAGTCCGGTCCCGACTCTTCCGGCTGCCTCCGCGGCCAGCAGGGCCGCCCCGGTTGTCCCCACGCTTCCGGCAAAGACCCCGACATGCCCTCTCGTGTTCTTGTACGCGGCCTCATCCGCGGCTGCCGTTGAATAAAGGAGCCAGCTGTGATCGTCCCCTTCAGATATCAATCGGCCGCATCCCTCGGGGTCCTCGAGAAGCTGAGGCGGGAATCCCGGATCAATCAGATCGATCTCCCCGCAGAGGGTCCTTCCGGCAGGAGTGTAGAGGGACTGCTTCGGAAGTCCCATGGTAAGGGTGAGGTCCGCCCGTACTGCCGGATACCCGGGCAGATATTCCGGCCCCAGTCCGCTGGGGATGTCGACCGCGCAGATATATCCGACAGCCGCGTTGTTGATCCATTCGGTCAGTTCAGCCGCCGAGCCGCGCAGGGCACCCTTCATTCCCGTTCCTGCTATTCCGTCGATGATCATGTCAGCGGTCTGAAAGAGCTCTTTTGACTTGTCAGGGTTTTCTTCCCAGGAAACCACCGGTATGCCGAGGGATTCAACGATGGCCAGATGAATGGACGCCAGCTCATTCGTCCTGCGGTTCCGCATAACCACATGAAGATCTTCCACTCCCGCTATCAGCGCCTGCCTCGCCATTACGAGTGCATCGCCGCCGTTGTTTCCTCCCCCGGCCGCAACGACGCACCTTACATCCTGTATCGGAGATATTCCGAGTTTTTGTTCCCAGATCTCCCGAAGACGCTGAAAAGCCCGGATACCGGCATTCTCCATCAGGAGCATACCGGGTATCTGATATTCCTCCTGGCTCCTTCGATCAATCTCCGCCATAGTCCGGCACGTCACGATCCTCATCACGGTCCTCCATGTATTTGTCCGTCCGCCACCATACGATATCGGCGCTGTATTCGTGGACCAGCAGAGCTGACAGGACCCCGGAAGGTGCAAGGTTAAATACCCTGTATGCGACGGACTGCTCAGGGATTTCAATAAAGTTCCGGGAGATCACCGACCCGTCGCGTCTCAGGAGAATCAGTTCGAAACGTTCTCCTCCGTGATGTGTCATCAGAAAGAATATATTGTTCCTGCTGGTCCCCAGCAGCTCATACAACTCCCGGATCTCTTTTTTCTCATCGAAATCCGAAAGCTGGAACTCTTCATTCTTGACCGGTACGTCCACCCAGCCGGTGAATTTCTCCTTGTCGAGATCGTACCACCAGATCCTCGAATAATGAAAATGAACATTCCGCTTCACACCGCCATCCCCGTCATCGCCGTTGCCGAAATAGTCGATCTTCAGGTAGAGAAGATGCTCATCAATATCCGGATACATGGACCCGAGGGAAGGCAGCAACTCGCTTCCGCCGGGTACGGGGAGACTGTCACGGGATATAATCGCCTTGTACAGCAAGGTCCCACGGGAATTGAACCAGTAACTGATCCAGTGACGCATTGAGCGGCATATGACCACGATTTCATCGGTGGAAGTGACATGTATCGACTGTATGTAGGGAAAAGGGGTCCCGCCGATCCCCTCCTGTCCGAGATAGTCCAGGTAGTTTCCGTCCCCGTCGAACCTGAACACCACCCGGTTGAGCATCGCCTGTATCTCCTGGTCGTATTCTTCCTGGACCTTCGGAGCGCGGTCTTCTACGAGGAGGGTCTTGTTGGAGGTGATGCCGATTTCACCGATCTCCCTGAAGGGATAGGTAAAGGCCCTCCGGTTGGAGAGCTCTCCCTCGACTTCGGTGTTCTTCAGAAGGAAGGGCTCCGGGTTCTCATTCGGATTGTAGAAGAGGGAGAGAATATCGCCGTAACTGGTAAACTCCATAATCTTGGATGAATTACCATTTGCTATGTAGAAGAGACCGTTCCGCATGAGGATACGGGTCTTGTGCCGGGTCGATGCCCCCCGGAGCTGCAGCATATCCAGCTGGTCTTCCATCTTACCTATGTCGATATGGAAAAGCTTCACTCTGTTGAGAGTGTCAGCCGTCTTGTCCGTACATCCGGCGATCAGTGCAAAGAGCACAGTACTCAAGATCAGTAATCTACGCTTCATTGGTCCCATACTACTCTTCACAAATAACCCTTGTCAATTAAATGGTAGAAACATGTACTTCAATCGTGTAAAATGAAATACACTATCAAACTGGTATTCACGGGGAGTTTACTTTTCATGATACAGAAAATATCAAAAAAAATAATGGGATCACAGAGCGACCGTGATTTAAAAAATTTGTTGCCTATACTTCACGATATCAATTCACTCGAGAGCTGGGCTATCGAACTGGGGCCTAACGAGTTTCCCAAGAAGACCGCCGAATTCCGCGCGCGTTACAGGGACGGCGAATCACTCGACGATATACTTCCTGAAGCTTTCGCACTCGTACGGGAAGCGGCGCGGAGGATGCTTGGCGAACGGCACTACGACGTGCAGCTCCTGGGGGGCATCGTTCTTCACCAGGGCAAGATCATGGAGATGAAGACCGGCGAGGGGAAAACCCTGTC
>JBNGED010000099.1:5209-7612 GCA_049975605.1 Sediminispirochaetaceae bacterium
CGTTACCGCCGCCTATCTGAACGCAATCCCCGGTAAAGGAGTCCACGTCGTTACCGTGAACGATTATCTTGCCGAACGTGATGCGGAATGGATGAAGCCTGTTTACAACTATCTCGGGCTCTCCGTCGGCGCCGTCCTGGCACAGATGGAAAACGAATCTAGAAAGATCGCCTACCAGAGCGACATCACTTATGGGACCAACAATGAGTTCGGCTTCGATTACCTGCGGGACAACATGCGCTGGTCGACGGACGGGAGAGTCCAGCACCCCCATCATTACTGTATCATCGACGAGATCGACTCCATCCTGATCGACGAAGCCCGGACTCCTCTGATCATTTCGGGCCAGGCTGAAGACGATACCCGCAAATTCACCGACGTTAACCGACTCGTCAGCCAGCTGCGGGAGTGTCCCAAAGATCCCGAGACGGGAGAGTATCCGGAAGAGCCCGAGGGAGACTACAAGGTCGAGGAGAAGTCCAAACGCATAACCTTTACCGAAGAGGGGGTGAATCACATCGAGCAGCTCCTCCTGAAAAACAAGGTAATTCAGAATTCCCTGTTCATAGACGACAACTTCGAATACATTCACTATTTCACCCAGGCGCTGAAGGCCCATCGGCTGTTCCAGAAAGATGTCGACTACGTCGTTCAGGACGGGAAAGTGGAGATCGTCGATGAGTTCACAGGCCGTATCCTTCACGGGCGCCGGTATTCAGAAGGACTCCATCAGGCCATCGAGGCCAAGGAACACATCCAGGTTGCAAAACGGAACAAAACTCTCGCTACCATCACTTTCCAGAACTACTTCCGGATGTACGAAAAGATTTCAGGTATGACCGGAACAGCCGAGACCGAGGCCAGGGAATTCGCCAAGATATACAATCTCGAGGTTGTTGTGATCCCTACCAACCGGCCTATGGTACGGCTTGACCAGGACGACGTGATCTATCTGAACGAGCAATTCAAGTATGATGCGATCTGCAACGAGATCGCCCGGCTGAAAGAGAAGGGTCAGCCTGTGCTTGTCGGTACCGTTTCCATTGAAAAATCGGAGCTCCTTTCAAAACTCCTCACGCGGAAAGGGATCCAGCACGAAGTTCTGAACGCCAAGAACCATGCCCGGGAGGCACTCATTATCTCCGAGGCAGGTGCGAAGGGTTCCGTCACCATAGCAACGAATATGGCCGGCCGCGGTACCGACATAAAGCTCGGCGGCAATCCCGATTTCAGGGCCCGCCGTTCAGCCGGAACAGATGCGCCTGAAGAAAAATTCCGGGCGGCCTACGAGAGTGAATACCAGAAATGGCTGAAGGACTACAATGAAGTCATGAATCTCGGCGGACTCTACATTCTCGGGACCGAACGCCACGAATCCCGGCGTATCGACAACCAGTTGAGAGGCCGTTCCGGCCGTCAGGGCGACCCCGGAGAATCCCGTTTTTTCCTCTCCCTCGACGACAATCTGATGAGGCTGTTCGCGCGGGACAATCTCAAGAGTCTGATGGGCCGCATCGGTATGGACAGCGGCGAACCTATCTTTCATCCCCTTATTAATAAAGCCATCGAGCGTGCCCAGAACCGGGTCGAGGAACGCAACTTCGAAATCAGAAAGCACCTCCTCGAATTCGACGATGTTTTAAACGAACAGAGGAAGTTCATATACGCTCAGCGCGACGCAATCCTGTCCGACGATCGTCTGCAGGACCGGGTCATCCAGACTGCTTCCGACGTCATCCTCGATATCAGCGAGAATTTCGTGCAGAACCGCGCCAACATCGACAATGCCGTTGCGGAAATGGAGAAGGAGTTCCAGGAGAAGCTTCTTTACCAGCCGGATTTTTCCGGCATGGACCTCGTACGGATAGAACCGGAGGAGCTGACTTCCGCCGTAAGCGCGTTTCTGAAGGAGGAGCTCGAACGGAAGATCGAAGCGGTCGGTCAGAAACAGTTCAACGACTTTATCCGTTTCCATTATCTCCGGCAGATCGACATGCGCTGGCAGGACCATCTGGATGAACTTGAGGCTCTCCGTGAAGCCGTATATCTGCGAACTTACGGCCAAAAGAATCCTCTCCTCGAGTATAAGCTCGAAGGCTTCGATATTTTCGACACCCTCATCTACAATATCCGCACCCACATCGCCCGGATGGTTATAAACGTCGAGATCAGACAGCCCGAAACGACAAGAAGCCGGATTCCGGTTGGAGCAGCCCGAACAGCCAGTCACCAGCAGCTCGGCCAGTTCTCCGCGGGGGGAGCCGCGGGGGGAGCTGCGGGAGCCGCGGGAGCCGCGGGCCCTGGAGCAATGTCTGCCCAACAGGCCGCCGGAGCCTCGCAGCCCAAAGGGGCCGTACAGGTCAAGCGGACCTACCCCAAGGTGGGCCGTAACGATCCCTGTCC
>JBNGED010000100.1:0-7604 GCA_049975605.1 Sediminispirochaetaceae bacterium
GACCTACCTGCGCTACCTGGGGCGCCTCTCCATCTACACCCGGACCCGGATGGATTACGAGCACACCATCAGCCGGCTCACTCCCGAGCAGGAGGAGGCGGTCGGTGCGGTGAAGCTCCGGGGCCATTTTCTCATCCGGGGAGGGGCGGGCACGGGAAAATCCCTGGTCCTCCTCGAGAGTCTCCGCCGGGCGGCGCAGCAGAGCGAGCTGCAGTTCGGCGAGGGGGAGCAGGCGGTCCTGGTCACCTTCACCCGCACCCTGGCCAAGTACAACCGCTACATCTCCGCCCTCCGGGACATGAAGATCCCCCTCGACGTGATCGACACCATCGACAGTATTTTCTACACCCGCCTGCGCCGTACCACCCCGGACCTGCAGTACGATTTCGAGTTTTTGAAAAAATATCTGGACACCATCGAGCTGCCCGGCTTCATATCAGCCGAAGAGCTGGCGGCTGAGATCGAGGAGTACATCTTCGCCCTGGACCTCAAAGCTCTGGAGTACGTCGAGGGCACGGTGTCCCGCCGGGGGATGCGCCGGACGCTGACGGAGGCGCAGCGGCGGGAGATCTGGAAGATCGCCGTGGATGCGGCCCTGGAGATGCGGGAAAAAAAGATCTACACCAAGAATTACGGCCGCCTGGTCCTGCTGCGGCGTCTGGAGGCGGCTGAGGCTTCCGGGACGGCAGATCAGGACGATGAGCGTGAAGAGATCCCGGGAGACGGCCGAAGCGAAGGTTCTATCGGGCCGCCGAAGATCCGCTACCTCTTCCTCGATGAGGTGCAGGACCTCACCCCGGTGGCGCTCCGGGCCCTGCGGAAGCTGACGGCCGGGCCGATGATCATGGCCGGCGACATGGGGCAGAGCCTGTACGTCTACTACTCGCCTTTTTTCCGCAGCGGCATCGACCTGCGGGGCAGTACCAGGGTCCTGCGGACCAACTTCCGCAATACCCGTCAGATCCACGAGCTGGCCAGCCGGTTCCGGGCGAGGGCCCCCCGTTCGGCCGAGGGCGAACCGGCCAACCCGGCGGTGTTCCGGGACGGTCCCATGCCCGAGCTCTACACGGCCGGCTCTGAAGAGGATCTGCTGCGGCAGCTGTGCGCCAAGACCCGGCTTTTTATCGAAGAGATGGGCTACGATCCCGAGAACATCTGCGTCCTCGTGCCGAGGAGGAGCGAGATAGACATCATCGCCGCGGCCCTCGAAGAGGAAGGGCTCCCCTCGGAGGACATCCGTCGGGAGGAGTTCTCCTTCGCCAACCGGGGAAGGGTCCGTATCTCGACCCTCCACTCCAGCAAGGGCCTCGACTTCCCGGTGGTGATGATGTACCTGCCTTATCTGCACCGCCGCCGCTACTACAATCCCGAGGAGACGGAGAAGCTCCTGCGGAACCTCATCTTCGTGGGGCTAACCCGGGCGATGGACAACGTGAATGTCTTCATGACGGAAAATGACGATCCGGTCCTGAAGGACCTGCGGGAGGCCTTTCTGGCCTCGCAGTGATGTGGGCGGTTGTTATCACATAGCAGTGATCCGTGGTGCAGGGCGAGAATGATTTTCATCCGTGGATACCCGGGTTGGAGTGGAGAGCATGAAGCCCCGCTTGCAGGCGAGAAGCTCGGCGCACAGATCGTTGATCTCCCCGCTCCGCGGGTGGCCTGCGAAGACCTCCGCGGCCTGTTTCTTTATCCTGACAAGGCTCTTGAGCGGGATCTTCCGCATGAGATGGTAAAGGCGCTCCCGGGAAGGGGCGGTCGCTGATATGGAAGCTTCGGAGGTAACAGCAGCCTTCGGTACCGCCCGGCGGATGCCGTCCGCCGATCCCGTGTCACCAAGGTACTCGAGGAGGGCGATGTAGAAGCGGCTGGAGAGTTCCCGGGGACTGAGGGCGGCGGCTTTTTTCAGATGGGCGAGGGCGGAACTGTATTCGCCGGCGCGGATGCAGTGCAGGGCGATCCTCTTGCGGAGGACGAAGTTGTCGGGGTTGTTGCTGATGGCGTCCCGGAGTTCGGGAATGGCCTGCCGGCAGCGGTCGAAGGGTATCTCGGTGAAGGGGGAGACTTTTTTCAAATAGGAAAGGCTGAGGATGGCGAGGATCACGGTGACGACGTTCAGCAGTACCGCGGCTGCGGTCAAGTCGATGTCGAGAAAACTGTTATACAGCCCGTGGAGCATGGCGGCGACGGCCAGGGCGATGAGGACCATGGAAAAAGGATAGTCCTCGCCGTCCGCCTTGTAGGTGTAGAGGTAGACCCCGGCGGCGTAGCCCCAGATGGCGGCGTAGCTCATGTGACCGGCGGTGCAGAGGACTGCCCGCTGCATCATCGTCTCGAAGCCGTAGGCGGAGTAAATGATATTTTCCACTACCGAGAAGGCCAGGCCCACCGAGGCGGCGTGAAGGATCCCGTCCTTCGGCTCCTGGATCGAGGCCTTTCGAGCCGCCACCAGGTAGAAGATGAAGAATTTGGCCCCCTCCTCGACTGGCCCCACGAGGAGGATCTCCTCAAGGATGAGGGAGTGGCGGATGATGGGGAACATGAGGGACCCGGCGACGCGGTAGAGGACCAGGACCAGGGGGATGCTCAGCAGCCCGTACAGGAAAAAGCCGCGTACCGCGGTGCGCCTGGATTTGAGTCGGCGGGCGTCGTCGAAGCGGTTGAGTATACGGATCCATATGACGATCGTGAGAAATGTTACTATCAGGACCATGACTTTTCACCTCCCAGTATAACACGGATCGGTCCGGCCCTGGGGTGCCGGGCACAGGGATAGCGCAAACAATGTATCGCCGTGCCGGCGCGACTGTGTGTCCGGCTGTGTGCCCGGCCGGCCCGGCACTTTTTTACATGAACTTTTTTTGATGGACTTGATGGCATAAAAAATTTTGTAATAGCGCAAAAATATTTACGCTCTGAATTTTTCAAGGCAGATCATCCAATAGCAGGTCGACGGTTTCGTCGGCGAGAGAGACGATGATGAAGGGAATGGGCTCCACGGGGAAGGAAACCGAGGCGAGCTTGAGGTCCCTGGTGGTCACGGATTGATTGGCGGGATCCCAGCGGGCTACAGCGAAGTCGAATCGGAGGTCCTCCCCGCTGTCCCGTGAGAGGCGTAAAAGCATGTCCATTAAGGCTTTAATATTGGTGGCCGGGTGCACGCCCCAGAGCCTGAGGGGTGTTTCGGGGGTCAGGGCAATGAGAAGCCGTTCGGACAGGAAGACCGGGACGCTGAAGCCGCTGCTATGGGCTATCATGCTGACCTCCTGCAGTCCCTCACAGGTCCTCATAGTGGTTATATTCATGAAATTCATACAGATAACCTCCGCGGCGGCGTGTTGGGCAAGCTCCCGAATGAAACCGGTCGGCCTGATGACTGCCCGGGCCGACCGGAAGACAGGCCCGATCAAGCCGGCTTCACCGGCCGCAGGTACATATATGCAAAAGGCGTGCCAAACCGGCGGATAAAGTATTCCCTATTTTACCAATGCTTATTTGAATTGACACTCGGTGAGATTTGAAGCATATTTTATGTACGTTTTTACGTACGGAGTATCAGTATGAATTCCATAAATATTACCAACGCAAGAAAAAATCTTTTCAAGCTGGTCGAGCAGGTGGTGAATTCTCATGAACCGGTTCACATCACCGGAAAGAATGGGGCTGCTGTCATTATCAGTGAGGAAGATTGGAAAAATATTGAAGAAACACTCTACCTGACCTCCATCCCGGGAATGAGAGACTCAATCATAGATGGATTGAAGGCTGATATTGATGAATGTTCCGATGAATTAGAAGGTTAAGGTAGATTGTATAAAGTAGTATTCACCAGACAAGCACAAAAAGACGCAAAGGGACTGTCAAAGTCTCATGTATGTAAAAATGCTGAAACTATCCTTGAGATATTGAAGGAAGACCCTTTCAAGGCCTACCCTCCATATATAAGACTGTTGGGCGATTTGTCCGGAGCGTTTTCCAGAAGAATCAATATTCAGCACAGAATTGTATACCAGGTCTATCAGAAGGAAAAAATAGTAAAAGTAATCAGAATGTGGACACGCTATGAGTAGTGGAGAATAGACACTCGCCCGCTGGCCGGCTAATCAGGCGTTTGGTATGCTTCTTGCATATCAGTCTGTATGGAAGCTTTTTTTTCCGATGAAAAACAGACCCGCAGAGACCTCGAAGCGCTGCAGGACGGCTTTAACCCGGTGCGGATCGTCTACACCAACCGGGAGGGACGGACAACGGAGCGCTCGATCGTGCCCCTCGAGTTCTACGAGAGCCGCAGCCATCAGTATGTCCGGGCCTACTGTTACCTGCGGAACGAGCGCAGAACCTTCGCGCTGAGGCGCCTTGAGATTTGCGGGAGGGCGGATTGCTTCGAGGATGCTGACAGCTTCGCCCCGCAGCGCCCGGGACCGGAGGTGCAGACACCAATAGCGCCGGCTGCCATTCAGGAGAAAGACGCCCCGACTGCCAGGCAAACTGAAGCTGCGAAGCGCACCCGACGGTGTACTGTTACACAATTTCCCGGACCTTCGTCTGTTCAGCGTGCCGCCGTCCCGGCTGAGCCCGTCAGCCTGAGATCCGCTGCTGCCGAAGCCAGCGGCTCCGGGAAAAACGGCGTAAAGAGCAGCGGCGGGCCTACCACCACTGCTGCGCACAAACCGGCCGCTTGCGCACACAACCAAGCTGATGAGGCGCCGGGTTTTTTCAGCGCATGCGCCGGGTTCCTGTTCCGCTCCGTATTCTATGCAGCGGCGCTGCTGCTGTTCCTGGCCTCGCCCTTCGGCGAATTGTTTGTCGATTTCGATTACGGGAGCTTCGATGATACGCCGTCGGTCCTGCCGTCATACGACTTTAATATTGATCCGGTGGCGAGCGGGGCGGGAAAGGCCGGCGGCGCATCAAGCTCCGCCTCAAGCGGCGCTTCCAAAATCGCGCCGCAGAACTGGACCTACCGGGGCTTCGAACTGCGGCGCGGCAGCGACGGCCATGTGTATGCGCCGTCCCTCGGTCGGTATTTTTCCAGCGGGAGGGAGGCCCATTTCACGATCAACGCGCAGGCCTTCCAGAGCGAGACCGGCCTCTACGACCGGACCCTGATGCAGATATACATGAACGCCGACTCCGACCGGAACGGCCATCTGAGCTGGAGGGAGGTGGCGGAGTTCCAGCGGAACACCTACCGGACGTACGCGTACCGGTACAACAGCACGGCCCTGGACCCGTCCGATTTTCTCAGGGAGGGCGGCGGCGACTGCGAGGACTTCGCCCTGTACACCTGCGGGATGCTGCGATTCTGGGGATGGAACTGCAAGGTGGCCGGTTTTTACCCTCCCGGCGGAGGGTACGGGCATGCTATCGCGATGGTCTGGTCGGCGGCGCCGATCAACGGCTACGGATACATACGGATCGACAAGGGCCGCGCAGTCGGAAATACCTACATGCAGGCGGGTTACTGGATCCCGATCGACTACGATTCGATCGGGGATTACTCCAGCGCCATGGGAGACGACTGGGAACTCTGGAACCTGGACGATCCCGAAGACCTGTACGGAACATACCTGTAGGCCTGCCCTCGGCGGGGATGGTCATGATTATTATAAAAAAAATTGTGCCGAGACAAAATTTATTGTACTATTCGAGTATGGAAAAAAACAGACTCTGCGCCTGGCTCGGCCGGACCGACATCCAGGCCTCCGCGGGAGTTGAAGCTGCCGGAATCGGACCGATCGCACAGGCCCTCGCCGACGGTGAGTACGAATGCCTCACCTTACTGTCGAATTATCCGGAAAGCGAGACCGCGGACTACCGGAAGTGGCTGGTCCGGATGTATCCGGACCTGCAGATCGACCTCCACATGATCGATCTCTCCTCGCCGACCGAGTACCCTGAGATCTATGAACATGCCGTCCGGGTTCTCAGGGGGATCGGGGAAAAGTCCGGTCAGGAAAAAAGTGAATCCGGGGAGGAGGCCCTCACCTTCCATCTGAGCCCCGGTACCCCGGCCATGGCGGCAACATGGATCATCATAGCGAGCAGTGTTTTCCCCGCCCGGCTCATCGAGACGAGCAGGGAAAAGGGTGTGCGGACGGTGGACCTGCCCTTCGACATTCTCGCCGAGTACCGACCCCGGGGATGGAAAAAAATCGACCAGCAGCTCATTGGTATGTCCGACGAGATGCTGCCGGAGACCCCCGCCTTCGACGAGATCATCCACACCACGGAAATCATGCAGCGGACGGTGAATCTCGCCCGGCGGCTCACCCTCTTCGATGTACCGGTCCTTCTGCTCGGCGACTCCGGAACGGGGAAGGAACTCTTCGCCAAGGCGATCCACAACGCCTCCGACCGGGCCGGAGGTCCCTTTGTATCGGTCAACTGCGGCGCTTTGCCCCAGGGTCTGGTGGAATCCGAGCTCTTCGGCTACGAGAAGGGGGCCTTCACCGGGGCGGAGAAGGAGAAGGAAGGCTACATCGAAGCCGCCGACGGCGGCACGCTTTTCCTGGATGAAATCGGGGAACTTCCCCTGAACGTTCAAGTCCTTCTGCTGCGGGTCCTGCAGGACCGGTCTTTCCAGCGGGTCGGCAGCACCCGGCTGAGGAGCTCCAACTTCAGACTCATCAGCGCCACCAACCGGGACCTCGCCGTATGCGCGGCGGACGGCAGCTTCAGGGGCGATCTCTTCCACCGGATAGCCGTCGGGGTTCTCAAGCTCCCGCCCCTCCGAAGCCGCGGCGGCGACATTGACGCCCTCGCCGATTTTTTTCTCAAAGAGATGAACACCAGATTCGCCGACGTTGAAGGCTGGCAGGACAAGACTCTCGCCGTCGGCGCCCGCAAGCTCCTCCATGAATACGAATGGCCCGGCAACATCCGCGAGCTGATCAATACCCTGACCCGGGCCTGCCTTTGGAGTCCCGAACCGGCAATCAGCCGGACGCTTCTCGAAGATTCCCTGGTGAGGGTGGCGCCGGTAGGCTCGGGAGCTCCGGAGGCATCGGAAGCGACCGCCGGTGCCGGCCCGGGGAACGAAGACCCTGCGAATGCAGACCCAGAGGGCGAACAAAAACCCGCTCTCCTGGGCCGCCCCATCGGAGACGGCTTCAGCCTCGAAGCGCTGAACGGAGAACTGATGCGTCACTACCTCCGGCGCGCCATGGAACAGGCCTTCGGCAACAAGACCAAAGCCGCGGAACTGCTCGGCCTGCCGAACTACCAGACCCTCACCAACTGGCTGAAACGGTACGGCGTGGAGGGGTAGAGCTGTCGGAGATTTCGATTCAGGGTAGCATCTGTAATGTGGTGTCTCGATATCTTCTATGATACTTTAATCTGAGGTATTTTCTCCAATTCGTCGGCTATTTCCTTTTTGCCCCTTCTCAAATCATATTCATCCTGTATCCCAAGCCAGAAATCCGCCGAATTCCCGAAATATCTGGAAAATCTCAAAGCTGTATCCGCGGTTATTTTTCGATTTCCTTTCAGTATTTGAGATACTCTTGTTGCTGGAATATTCGTATCCTTCGCCAGCCTATAAGCCGATATGTTCATTGGTCTCAGAAATTCCTCTAACAGAATCTCTCCTGGTGTAATTG
>JBNGED010000101.1:0-7602 GCA_049975605.1 Sediminispirochaetaceae bacterium
CCGCAGAGGGTCCTCGAATCGGCCGGGGAGATGGCTTCCGGCCGGAACCATGGAAGGCACGGAACGCTGGAACTGCCTGCAGACATCAAACAGTATAGTATAACGATTCTGAAGGAGGATAGGTGATGGCCAGGACAGTACGGGGGCTGAAAGTCCTCCTGTGTACCCTTGTGTGTATTTCCGTGGGAACGGCCTTGTTCGCATCCGAACCCGCGGTCAGACGTTTTGGGCTCTTCGTGGGTGCGAACAACGGCGGACAGGATCGGGTGGTCCTTCGATATGCCGCGACCGACGCCGAAGCAGTTGCGGGTGTGCTGCAGCGGGCCGGCGGACTGCAGCCGGAAGACGCCCTGCTGTTGAAGAATCCGACCAGGCAGGAGCTGCTGGAAAGTATGGAGTACATCAACTCCCGCATAGCGGCGACGAGCGCCCAGGCCGCCCGACAGGAGTTCGTCTTCTACTACTCCGGTCATTCCGATGAGCAGGGCCTGATGCTCGGCAGAGAGAGGTTCGACTATAAGGAATTGAGGGACCAGCTGAAGGGAGTTAAGGCGGATGTGCAGATCGCCATTCTCGATTCATGCTCTTCCGGGGCTTTTACCCGTCTCAAAGGGGGTATGCGGAGGAGCCCCTTCCTCTTCGATGAATCGACCGAAGCGGCGGGACATGCCTTTCTGACCTCGAGTTCCGCCAGCGAAGCGGCCCAGGAATCCGATGAGATCGGAGGCAGTTTTTTCACCCATTATCTGCTCATCGCTCTCAGCGGCGCGGCCGACACCAGCCTCGACAGCAGGGTAAGCCTCAACGAGGCTTATTCCTTCGCCTCCGCCGAGACCCTGGCCAGGACCGAGTATACCCTCGCCGGACCGCAGCACCCTTCGTACGATATCAATCTCACCGGTACGGGCGACCTCGTGCTGACCGATCTGAGGGAGGGGATCGAGCGCATTGCCTTCAGTGAAGGCCTTGCCGGGCGGGTATCCATACGCGACGCACAGGGCAAGCTGGTCCTGGAAATGCGCAAAGAGGCGGATAAGCCGGTTCTCATCACCCTTCCTCCTGACGGATATACAGTGACTCTGGACGACGGGGTTTCCCTGAAGCGTACCACCATCGTGCTCAATCCGGGGGCCGACATCGAGGTGCGGCAGGATGACTTCCGGAAGGTGTACCGCGAGCCCGGGGTGGTCCGCGGCGGCCGGCAGCCTGCGGAAGAACAGGTGTACGACGGGGTGGACGTCAATCTCGTCTGCGTTCGCGAGGGGTCGATGGACGGGATCCAGCTCGGTCTTGTCGGCAACGTCCTCGAGGGCGATATGGACGGTATACAGATATCATCGGTCTTCAACATCATCGAGGGAGATCTGGAAGGCGTGCAGCTGGCGGGCGTATTCAACCTGTCCGAGGGGCCGGTAGAGGGGCCGCAGGTCGCCGGTGTCTTCAACATCACCGAAGGGTCGGTGGAAGGTCCTCAGATCGCCGGTGTATTCAACATGGCCGAGGGCAGGGTTGAGGGTCCTCAGATCGCGGGTGTTTTCAACATGGTCGAAGGGGACGGCGCCAGCGGAATTCAGCTGGCCGGCACGTTTAATATGGTCGAAGATTTCGAAGGGACCCAGATGAGCGTGGTCAATGTGGCAGGAAAGATGACGGGTGTGCAGATCGGGGTGGTCAACATCAGCGATGAACTGCACGGGATCCCTATCGGCCTGGTCAACATAGCCGGTAACGGCCTGCACCATCTCTCAGCCTGGTACGATCAGAACGAGATGATAAATCTCGGTTTCCAGCTGGGAACGTCATACTACACCTTTTTCCAGGGGGCCCTCTCCTCACAGGATCTCAACGGGGAATTCTCGGCGGGTATCGGCATGGGGTTTGAAGTGCCCCTTGGAGGCTTCTACCTGGATACCGAGGTCTATGCCAAGACGTATGCCGCGGGGATGGGCTCCTTCGAAGAGAATGTAGCCGAGGCTTTTTCGGAAGACGTGACTCCTTTTCCGGCGGTCCGCATCTCGTTCGGGCGGAAGATCGGCGGCAGCAGCGCCTTCTTCGCCGGCGTGGACATGTCGCTCCACTTGCAGCAGGTAACCGATTTCGTCCCCGGGGCGATGACCGGTTCGCTGTGGAGCCTGGATTATTCGGGGCAGGGGGATATTGTTGATATCTACCCGAGCTGGTTCTTCGGGTTCCGCCTGTAGGCCGCGGTCTGCGAGACTGGATAGCCGGCAGGCCGGGATTGTACGGAAGACGTCCGTCGTGAGGAATCACGGCGGACGTTTTTTTTATGGAAAATTCTTGACGGGCCCAATATTTGCTGTATAATAAAAAGAGATTCCATAATATGGGAAAAGGAGGAATTTATGAAACGTATAGTTTTACTGGGACTGGTGGCTTTCCTGGCAGCAGGAATGGTCTGTTTTGCAGGCGGTCAGCAGGAAGCGGAAGGAGAGACAGCGGCTGAAGAGATGGTGTACAACTTCAAGTACGCGCACACCCAGTCCGCCGAACATCCGAGAAGCGAGTCGATGGAGTACTTCAAGGAACAGATGGAGAAGCTCTCCGACGGCAGGATCCAGGTCGAGCTCTTCCTGGGCGGAACCATGGGAACCGAAGCGGAAGTTGTCGACATGGTCAAGACCGGGAACATCCAGGGAATGCGCGGCGGATCATGGCAGAAGGCCAATCCGAAGTATTTCATCTATGCACTGCCCTTTCTCTTTGAGAACCCCTATCAGGCCGGCCGTGCAATGGACAGCGAGATAGGAAAGCAGATCAACGAAGGGGCCCTCGAGAACGGTCTCTATGTACCGGCATGCGGTGTTGCAGGCGGTGCCCGCCAGATCACCAACAATGTCCGGCCCATCAACTCCATCGAAGATCTGAAGGGACTCAAGATAAGGACTCCACCGATCGGCGTGATCGTACAGTCCTTCAAAGCCTTCGGTGCCAATCCCCAGGAAGTCCCCTACACGGAGACCTACATGGCGCTGAAGACCGGTGTTGTAGACGGCCAGGAGAATCCCTTCTCGAACATTTACGACATGAAGTTCTACGAACCACAGAAGTACCTCTCGGTGGTGAACTGGGAAGTCCACCCGGACCCGCTCTACGTGAACCCCGACTGGTACAACGCGCTTCCCGATGACCTGAAGGCCATTTTTGACTCGGTGTCCAAGGACGCGCTGCGCTACAGCAACAAGATCTGGCTCGGCTCCGAGGCGGAATACCTCGAGAAGATGAGGAGCGAGATCGAAGTGAATACGGTGCCGGCGGAGAACATCGCAGGTTTCATCGAAGCGGGCAAGGCAGTCTACCAGTACTACGTAGACGAAGGCTACTTTACCTGGGACGAGATCAACGAAGTGCGCCGGGCAGCAGGCCTTTCAGCCTTGAAGTAGTCGAGACTGCATCGTTACAGGTATCGAAGAGTGCCGAGGCCGGGTCTGTCAATCAGGCCCGGTCTTGCTGCCGACATAGAACATTACAGGGGTTTTCCGGATGCGAAAGAACACAATTTTCGACAGGATATTCGATATCCTGGAATGGCTGATCACATCTTTTCTGGTCTTCATCTTTGTATTGACCGTTACAATGGTAGTTCTTAGATATGTATTCAGGTCCTCCATCCTCGGGGGAAGTGAACTGATTACATTTCTATTTATCTACACTACCGCCATAGGCGCGGCGGTCGCTATTCCACGGAATCGTCACATACGGATCGATTTTTTCATCAATCAGCTCAGCGGATGGATGCGTGCGGCTTCAGAGGTGCTTGTCTACCTCTGCATCGCCGGCATAAATGCGGTCATGATGCTGTACAGTCTGGACTGGATTGCGAAGGTGGGAAAAGACCTCTCGCAGTCGCTGGGGATACCCCTCGGATGGGTAAAGATAAGTGTTCCGATAGGCTGTTCGCTGGCGGTCCTGTTTTCACTTTACGCCGTCTTCATGGTCATACGGACCGGCGGCCCGCTGAAGGAGGAGAACTGTCTATGACATCCCTCCTGATTAGTCTGGTTGTCTTACTTATTATTGGAGTTCCCATCGCGTACAGTCTGGGATTATCGTCGCTGATCTACTTCGTGCTGAATCATCCCGAACTGATATCGGTGATTCCGCAGCGGCTCTACGCCGGGATGGATGCCTATCTGATGATCGCGCTGCCGCTGTTCATCGCCATGGGGTGTCTGATGAACGAAAGCGGTATTACCCAGCGGCTGATAGACTTTTCCATGCTCTTCGTCGGACGTTTCCGGGGAGGCCTCGGACTGGTCAATATCGTTGCAAGCATGGTCTTCGGCGGTATTTCCGGTTCCTCCGTTTCCGACACGGCATCGGTCGGCGCAGTGCTGATTCCGGAGATGGAAAAAAAGGGGTATACAAAGGAGTTCTCCTGCGGTATCACTGTCGCCTCTTCCACCATGGGGATGATCATACCCCCGAGTATCCCCGTGGTAATATACGCCCTCGTGGCCGAGGCCTCGGTGGGCAGACTCTTCCTCGGGACCGCCATCCCGGGCTTCATGATCGGCTTCCTGATGATCGGCATTACCCTGATCATTTCGATAGTGAAGAAGTTCCCGCGGGAGGAGGTGGACCTCTCTCCCCGTGAGATCGGCATTACGGTCAGGCGATCACTTCTGGCGGTGATCATGCCGCTGTTCATCATCGGAGCGGTGGTCTTCGGTATCGCAACGGCCACCGAATCGGCGGCCATCGGCGTGCTGTACGCCCTGGTCATCGGAGTGTTTATTTTCAGGTCCCTCGATCTGAAGAACATTCTTCTGGTAATGCGGAAGGCGATCATCACCAGCGCAACGGTGATGATAATTATCGCCCTCTCCAAGATATACATCTGGATCCTTGCCCTGGAGCACATACCTCAGATGGTAGCGATGTTCATCGACGGACTCAACGTGCCGGTATTCGTGATCGTCCTTCTGGTGGACCTGATCATCCTCTTTATCGGCACCTTCATCGATGTGAGCCCGGCGATCCTGCTGCTTACACCGGTTTTTCTGCCGGCTATGCAGTCACTGGGGATCGATGCGATCCAGTTCGGGGCCATTCTCATCACCGGTCTGGCCCTTGGTCTGGTGACTCCGCCGGTAGGCATGTGCCTGAACGTGGCCTCGGCCATTTCTGGGCTGGGGATAGGACGGATTTTCAGGGGCGCTCTGCCCTTCCTGCTGGCGAACATCATTACATTGATTCTGATAAGCTTCGTGGAGCCCCTTACCCTGTGGCTTCCCGGGCTTTTGATGAAATAAATAGATACAAGGAGTTATAGATATGGAAACGAGAAATTCAATACATCCCGATCATGCGCAGCTGATGACAACGGAAGAACTGCGCGATGAGTTCCTGGTTACCGGGATAATGAAACCCGGCGAAGTGACGGCCACCTACACCCACATCGACAGGGTGATCCTAGGCGGCATAGTCCCGGTGGACAAGCCCCTCGGCCTGCCCTCCGGGGACCTGATCGCGTCGGAGTTTTTTCTGGAGAAGCGGGAGATCGGCATCTTCAACGTCGGAGGACCCGGCAGGATCGAAGTGGAAGGCACAAAATACGATATGGCCTTCCGGGACTGCCTCTATATAGGCAGGGGGGGCAAAAATGTTCTTCTTTCCAGCACGGACAAGGCGAATCCGGCCAAATTCTACTACAACAGCACCCCCTCGTTTGTGGACCTGCCGGTGAAGAAGGTCACCATAGAAGAGGCCCGGCATGTCAATCTCGGTTCAGCTGATAAATGCAACGTTCGGGTCATCAACCAGTACATTCACCCGGAGGTCATGGAGAGCTGCCAGCTGACAATGGGACTCACGGTAGTTGAGAAGGAGAACGTCTGGAACACCATGCCGGCCCACCTGCATGAACGGCGGATGGAGGTCTATTTCTACACCGATTTTCCCGAAGACGAGGTGGTTTTTCATTTCATGGGCGAGCCCCAGGAGACCCGCCATCTTGTGGTGAAGCGGGACGAGGCGGTGATCTCACCCAGCTGGTCGATTCACGGCGGAGCGGGTACGATAGCCTACAGTTTTATATGGGGTATGGCCGGGGAAAACAAGGACTTCGGTGATATGGACGTAATCCCGCTGGTAGAGATGAAGTAGGAGGCGGTATGAGTACTCAGCTATTCGATCTAAGCGGGAAGATTGCAGTGGTCACCGGCGCCAACAAGGGACTGGGGCAGGGAATTGCCATCGGCCTGGCGGAAGCCGGAGCGGACATCGTAGCGGTCCACCGTTCGGACGTTTCAGAGACGAAGAAGAAGGTGGAAGCAATCGGCCGGCGCTTCGCATCCGTGCAGGCGGAGCTCAGCGATATGAAGCAGGTCAAGGCGGTCATCCCGAAGGCGGCCGAAGCCTTCGGCAGTATAGATATCCTGGTGAACAACGCTGGCGTCATCAAAAGGCATCCGGCGGTGGAGTTTCCCGAAGATGACTGGGACCTGGTGCTCGATGTGAACCTGAAGGCGCTCTTTCTCATGAGTCAGGCCGCCGCGCGGAAGTTCATCGACCAGGGGACCGGCGGCAAGATAATAAATATTGCCTCCATGCTTTCCTATCAGGGGGGAATTCTGGTACCATCGTATACGGCCAGCAAGTCGGCGGTGATCGGATTGACCCGGGCCCTTGCAAATGAGTGGGCGGCCCATAATATTAATGTAAACGGGATCGCGCCCGGATACATGGTAACCGACAACACCGAGCAGCTGCGGAAAAACAAGGAACGATATGATAGTATCACCAGCCGAATACCGGCAGGCAGATGGGGAAGCCCGTCCGATCTGCAGGGAGCGGCGGTATTCCTCGCTTCCGCCGCTTCGGAATACGTGAACGGGTTCACCATCGCGGTAGACGGGGGGTGGCTCTCAAGGTAGAAGCCGGAAAAACAGGCCGGGATAAACGCAGGAAAGGAACGTCAATGAAGGTGCAGCCAGCGGGAATGAAAGTACAGTCTATCGATCGGGTCTTCGATATCCTCGAGCTGCTCTCTGTGGAGCACGAGGGGCTGAGTCTCACCGAGATCAGTCAGAAGCTCGACCTGCCGACCAGCACGGTCTTCCGCCTGCTCTCCGTGCTGCGCAGCAGGAATTACATCGAGAAGAACGACAATACCAGCGTGTACCGCCTCGGACTGGGCTTCGTGGAGCTCACCAGTCTGTACCTGAGCAATATCGAGCTCAAGACGGAAGCCCAGCCCTACCTGCGCAATCTCTCAAAACTGACGGGGCAGGTGGTCTTCATGGGGATCGAGCAGGATGGAGAACTGGTCTATATCGACAAGTACGAACAGTTCCGGGAGATCCGCAACTACTGTTTTATCGGGCAGCGGCGGCCCCTCTACTGCACCGCCCTCGGCAAGACCCTGTTGACCGGCTTCACCGACGACGAGATCCGCGGTCTGTACAGCGGTGTGGTAATGAAACCGATGACTCCCAATACCATCACCGATGTCGAACGCCTCATAGAGGATGTCCATCTCAACCGCGGGCGGGGGTACTCCCTCGACAACGAAGAGATCGAACTCGACATGTTCTGCGTTGCCGCTCCCGTCTACGATTATTGCGGTACCGTCATCGCGGC
>JBNGED010000102.1:0-4117 GCA_049975605.1 Sediminispirochaetaceae bacterium
AACGGCTGAATTATGAGCTTTCTGAAAAGCTTATGATTGACTTTTTATAGGAGTTGTAGTCATGCCTATCTGTCCGAACTGCGGAGTACGCGTCGAAGATGATCAGAAAAAATGTCCCCTCTGCGGGACAAGCCTGACCGCCGACCGACAGGGCGGGGTGCAGGGGATCGAGCAGCCGGCTTCCCCCAGGGAGAGGATAGGAATTCCGAGGGGCGGGAAAAAATCAGAGCCGGGCGGTGAAACAAAGGCCGGCCGGGAAACAGAGCCTGGCGGAGAAACAAAACCGGGCGGTGAAACAGAGCCCGGCGGGCCGCCTTCCGGGATCGAAGGAGACGCTGAACGGGAGGAGAGAGTACGGATCCTCTTCGGTGAAGTGATCAGTTTCATTGCCCTCGCCGGGGCGGTGGTCGTGTTCGCGGTAGACTATGCGTACGGAATGCGGGTCAGCTGGTCACGGTTCCCGCTTATCTCCATTGCCTTCTTCTGGCTGCTGGTGAGCATACCCTACTGGCTGAGGGGACGGGGATACCTGATCGTGCTCCTGGAGACGATCGACTTGATTGTCTTTCTCTACCTGCTGGATCTGTTTACGCCGTCCGCAGCATGGTTCACCGGGCTGGCCCTTCCGATCGCCGCCGGTCTGGGGGTGATCAGCATGCTCGCCATGGGATGTATACGCCTGTTCCGGCTGTCGGTGCTCGGCTCCGTGTCGACGGTGCTGGTGGCACTCGGCCTGTACATGCTGTGGCTCGAGTGGGTCATCAATTACTACGTCTACGATCATGCATACGTCAGCTGGTCCCTGGTGGCCGCCGCTGCCGCGGTCCCGATCATCGTGTTCCTGATTACTTACAATTCACGTTTGAAGCGGCACGGGTCGAACCTGAAAAAACACTTTCACGTGTAGTTCATCTCTCCGGCACAACAACGGCGCCGGCTGCTCCCGTTTTTCGATCCCGCTTCTGAAAAGATTCGATTTGGTTCGACCCTTGTGATATAGTGGAGGGTATGAAAAGCGTGAAACAGCGGACGGTATATGTAATTCTCCTGTGCGTATTTCTCGGCGCGGCGGTCAACACGGCCGGGGCCATGGAATTCGACCGGCTGGAGTTCCAGTACGAGCTGCGCCGGATAGGAGTCGATGCTTCCGATCTGGAAGGATCAGTTGAAGCGGTCTGGACACACGCCCTGGGTCTCCGGCTTCCCTTTTCGATCAACGGCAGGGCATTCCAGTTCGTTCCCGCTCTTACGCTTACTTCCCTCTACTACTTCTACGACGAGGGTAACTCCCGGGCGGTGCCCGTCGATGCGGAGTGGAGGGAGCTGACGACACTGGTTCCTCAGCTCGATGCGGCACTGCGCTGGCGGATACGGGAGGGGGAAAAGGTCAGCTACTTCTTCGAGTCCGGTCTTGGGTTGGAACTTCCCGTCCCGATAAAGAGCTGGGACAGCGGCGATTCGTCCGGGCAGATTCTGCCCTCTCTGTACTCCGATGTAAGGTTCCTACGACCCATGATTGCCGTGCAGGCCGAGACCCCTTTCCTGGACAGGCTGTTGCTTCTTTTCAGACTTTCGGCCTACGTGCCGGTGTACCATCTGTGGGACGGGGCTGACGTCATTTTCCTGGACGGGCTGACGGTGGGATTGAGTCTGGGATGCTGGTTCAGGTAAAGTCCCGGTCTAGATAAAATCCTTGGCATAGATATCTTTCTGGTTCTCCTCCGAATAAGAGATCACCAGTGATCCAAGTCCTGAAGTGACCACATCGAGAAAGACGGCAAAACTGCTGAGTACCGGCAGTATCGGATAGATTATCAGGAAGCCGGTTTCGAGCCCCTTGCCGTAGGCCCCGCAGAGAGCGGTCAGGGCGGCGGCGACTCCCAGGCCGGGTACTGAGCTGGTGAGCAGGGATAATCCGAAGCTGAAGAGCATTATCCAAGCAACTTCGCCTACGCCGATACCGAGGCTTGAGTATGATTTGAGTATTACGATGAAGGTAATACTGGTCACCATGGCGGTCCCGGCCTTGGAAAGGACGGTGAAAAGGGGAACGGAGACAGCTCCGATTTTCCGCGGGACCCCGAGGTTCTCCTTCACGTGTGAAGTGAGGGGAATCAGACTGAAATAGCTGTTGCCGGAAAAGAACGCCGCTACCGCCGGAGCGATCAGGGCATAGAGATACCTGTAGGGGTTCTGCCGCCCGGTCAGAAAGTAGAGAATCGCGGGGTATATTCCCAGGATAATGAAGGCGGACAGCAATCCTATCAGCAGAATGAGCTGCGAGTAGAGCTCCAGCTCCTCACTCATCCGCAGATGGACTATGAAGAACGAGGTCAGCACGATGATGCCGATTCCGAGGATTTCATTCACGAACTTGCCGATGTGGTAAAAAATTCTCGATAGCGAGTCAAAGAGCTGGACCGCCGGCTTCGAGAGGAACTTGTCGAAGGAAAAATTCAGCCCCAGGAAGAGGGAGAAGAGGACCAGGGGCAGCAGAAAGTTGCCGCTGCGGATGAAGATGTGAAAGAGGTTGTCCGGGAGAATATCGGTCAGCATTTCCCTGAATCCCGGCAGGGAGTAGACCTGCTCCGTCTCGATGATGATCGGGATGCGCTCGGGGTTCAGCAGGAACACGGAGATGGTGCCGATACCCACCAGAAGCACCCCCGTGGCGAGAACGTAGATCAGAGATTTGCCGAGGACCGCAAGCACCCGCTGGTCCATCCTGAGCTGGAAGGCGGCATACGTCATGGAGAAGAACACCAATGGGAAGAGGGCGTACTGTCCGACATTGAGTACGATGCGGGCGGCGAACTGAAGGTTCTGGTATGTGCCCTCTCCGGCTGGAAAGACATAGAAGCCCAGCAGAACTCCGACGATAGCCGCGAATACGTATTTAATCCACAATTTCATGAGCGCATCCTTTTCCAGAGCGAACGGTCGGAGAAACGGTACCACTTCCCGTGGCTTGTCCGCGCTTTCTGTTGTATGGTGTTGTAAACGAAACCGGCATATTCCCGCGAGTCGGAGGAGTCGGAGGTGAATCCGTTGATGTTCACATTCTCATTCTGGTAGAGGGTGAACAGGGAATTGGTGAAAGACTCGATAGCCCCCATACCCACCGCATCGATCGGAGGCAGCACTTCCAGTCCGGCGATATGCAGGACAACGTAGAGAGCACCCCGCTGTTTTTTTTGAAAATATCCGAGCACTTCCCTAAGCAGATAGATGCTTCCCTTCACGTAGGTATCGATATAGGATTCGACCTGCGAGAGGCTGAGCTCGTGAATAGGCTTGTTGTCGATGGCAGGCTGAAATAGAAAGATCATCTCATCGATGCTTTCCATTCTGTTGACCGATTCGACGATTACATTGTGGACCGAAAGACTGGATGTGCGGTTCCACGGGATCAGAATGAGGTTCTCTTCAACCTCTTCTCCCGGGAGAGAGGCCGGAGACCCTCCCTCCAGCAAGCCGGCTACCTTTGATCCGCTTTCCAGGAAGAGCCTGCTCAGATGCATTCCGAGGGGGGTGTTTTTTCCATTGAGCAGAATTGTATAAGCCATAGATAGTCATATAGTATAGATTCGGATATTGACGGTCAAGCGATATGGAATCTATGATGACAGCGAAGGGTAAAGGTATATGAAAATAGCAATTGGGCAGATAAATACGGTGATCGGGGATTTTACCGGCAATGTGGACAAAATCCTCCGCACCGCCGCCGAAGCCGGGGAAGATCTGGCGGACCTCCTGGTCTTCCCCGAAATGTGCGTCTGCGGCTACCCGCCGATGGACCTCCTCGACTACGGACGCTTCGTGCAGGAGAACCAGAAGGCCCTGCGGAGGCTGCAGCAGCAGCTGCCCGCCGGTATCGCGGTGGCAGTCGGATATGTCGATCAGACCAGGGGTACCGCCGGCAAGCCCCTGCAGAATACCGTGTCGGTCATAAAGGACGGCAGGATACTGCACAGTCAGGCCAAAACGCTTCTGCCGACCTACGATGTCTTCGACGAGGCGCGGTACTTCGAACCCGCCTCCAGCCGGGAAATATTCTGTCTCGATGGAGTGAAGATCGGAATTGCCATCTGTGAAGACATCTGGTGGGAGAGCGAAC
>JBNGED010000102.1:4127-7534 GCA_049975605.1 Sediminispirochaetaceae bacterium
CCGGTACACGGTATGCGGTAGATCCGGTCAAGGACCTGCTGGACCAGGGAGCCCGGCTCATCCTCGTTCCCTCTGCTTCTCCCTTCTTCTCCGGCAAACAGGAAATTCGTCTCGGACTGCTGCGGAAAATCGGCCGGTCCTCCGGGGTACCGGCGGTCTACGCCAACATGGTAGGCGGGAACGACAATCTGATCTTCGACGGCTGTTCGATGGTCACCGACTCCCGGGGAGAGCTCATCAAGTACGGCGAAAGCTTCCGGGAAGACTATCTTCTCGTCGATATCGACACACAGCACCCTGCGGTCGAACTGCCCCGGGTGGACCCGTATAAGCTCCTCCGGGAGGCTCTTGTGCTCGGAATTCGGGATTACACGGCCAAGTGCGGATTCGGCAGGGTGCATCTCGGTTTGTCCGGCGGAATCGATTCGGCCCTGGTGGCGGTCCTCGCCGTACAGGCCCTGGGTCCGGACAAGGTGCATACCTTCGCCCTTCCCTCGCGCTATTCCTCATCCGCCAGCGAAGAAGATGCCCGGCAGCTCGCCGAGAATCTCGGAGTCGGTTTCGAAGTGGTACCGGTGGAGCATGTCTTCAACGCGGTCCTCGACACCTTGCAGCCGGTCTTCGGCGACAGGGAACACGACGTGGCTGAAGAGAATGTCCAGGCGCGTATCCGTGGAATGCTCCTGATGGCCTATTCCAACAAATTCGGTTCTCTGGTCCTGACCACCGGCAATAAATCGGAACTGGCTACGGGATACTGTACCCTCTACGGCGATATGGCCGGGGGGCTGGCGGTGATCGGAGATCTGTTCAAGACCCAGGTCTACGGTCTCTGTCGTCACATCAACGCCTCGGAGGAGATCATCCCGCTCAATATCATCAACAAGCCGCCCTCCGCCGAGCTCCGTCCGAACCAGACCGACCAGGACAATCTCCCCGAATACGAGGTCCTGGACGGTATCCTCTCCCTCTATCTCCTGGAGAACAAGTCGGCGGTCGAGATTGCGGAGGCCGGGTACGACCCCGGAACCGTGCACGATGTCCTGACCCTCGTCGGGAGGAACGAATACAAACGGAGACAGGCGCCGCCGGTGCTGAAGGTCTCCACCCGGGCCTTCGGAACGGGAAGACGGATGCCCATCGCCCGCCGGATCTATGAAGCGTGAATCGGCGGACGGCCCCTTGCGACGGTGTTGCGCAGGCCTCTGGTGAGCCGGCATTTCGTGCTGCGATGTTCAGGCGGCGTCTGTATGGACGGCGTTTATGCGGTGTCCGGTGCGGCGGTTCGCCCGGCTGAATTTATAGGAGATTGACAATGAAATATCTGATGTATGCGGAAGATGCTGCATGGCAGCCCCATCCCGCGGGATTCCCCGGGGTCGAGATGAAGATCCTTCGGTCCAAAAAAAGCGGTGAGTACAAGGAGAGTATCGCCTTTGTAAAGATTGCCGTCGGAGCGGCGGTACCTCCCCATGTCCATGAGGGCGAGGATGACAGCCTCTACATAACTTCGGGCCGGGCCCATATGCGGGTCGCCGACGAGCGGTTCCCCCTTGCCCCCGGCGCCCAGGTAACCGTGCCGGCAGGGGTTGAACACGAGATCTACGATGTGAGTGAAGAACTCATTATCTACGACGTGTTCGCCCCGCGGATCTTCTGACAGCCTTCCGGCCGCCGGCTTCATCACAGTCAGGTGCGCTGAAGCTCCAGCAGATTCCGGACTTTGTATTCCGCTAGTTCTTCCGCCTCTATCCACTCGGTTATCATACTGAAGAATCCGTCGGTCTGCGGCAGGCTCTGCCCGGCTTCCACCTGGTCCAGGATAGCCAGAGTATTGAGCCACCAGATGAACTCCTGCATCGACTCGCCGTGGTACCACTCGACATCCCCGTCCCAGTGGATCCGAAGCAGCCTGGCGCTGTAGGGTTCGCGGATCAGCGCTTCCAGCAGCTCCGTGCGGGATACCTGCGCATAGTCTTTCTCCGCAGTCCAGTGGCTTTGAGAGGATACTGCCAGCATCAGCTCATAGATGTGAGGATGGAACCTTTCGGGAATGCGTTCGTTCTTGAGAGGCTGGGCAAACTGTTCGGGAAGCATCGTATCATCGGCCATATCGGCTCCCCGCAGGTACCTGTCGTCGTCTTTGCAGAACTCGTCGAGGGGCGAGATCAGCAGCCATGCCAGGAGAATCAGGGGAGCTTCCGGCATAATGTTGAGGCCGCGGTAGTAATAGCCTGCCTGGTCAGGCTGGTGGGGACGGATATTGGGATAACTCAGCATCGAAAGACGTTTGATGACATCGAGATTTTTCTGAAAGCGGCTGAGGGCGCCGTTCTTCCGGCCCTCCGTACCATAGCCCAGGAGAAGGCATTCGTCGAGGAAGTCATCGTAGTATGACCAGTAATCTTCGAAAGAGACCTGCTGGACCCCGCCGCCCTGGAGAAGGGCTTGCCGGATAGGTGTTATCAGCGGTCCCTGCATGAACCGGCCGAAAGCTTTGTGTATCGGCTGCAGGAGCAGTCTTTTCTTGTGATGTTCAATGTCATACACTCCGCGGCCGTTCAGATCTTCAAAGAGCTTGCGGTACAGACCGTCCCGGTCGACGACCTGATGGAAGTCGAGATACACCTGGCTCTCATATCCGTTCAGCTCGATGAACATACCCTTCTGAAGGACCCTCCTGTTCTCGCGGATGTACCAGAGACCGCTGCGCTGTTCACGGAAGATGGTGAAGCTGTTCGGTTCTCTGCTTATGCCGATGCAGTCGGAGAGGGTGCATCGCTGGACGCTCTTGCGGCCCTGATCGTCCTTCTGTGCGTAGGGTGCCGACATCTGGGCCCAGCCGGTCACGGAGTGGTAGGCATTGTTGTAGATTACGAGGGCGGTCTCATGGCGATAGCGGTTCGTGTAGACGAATACGTTGTGGTCGATCTCGCCGTTCTCGCAGTAGAGGTCGTAGAGCCGGAAATGTTCGGAATTGGCGAACAGATACCGCTTCTTCATCAGCGGGAAAATGCGGTGATAGTGTTCCTTCACGAGAGAGTCGTTGGGTCTCTCATCCCAGTAGGCCCGCCGGTACTCCATCCCGTACTTCTCGTGGTAGCCTTCGATCTGCCCGTGGCCGAACATCGGCAGCCCCGGCATCGTAACCATCATGGTGCAGACTCCGAAGTACTTGTCCCCGTCGCCGAACTGGTCGACGGCGGTCTCCTCATCGGGATTGCTCATGAAGTTCACGAACCGCTTCAGTATCTCCGGCTCGAAATTTATCGTGTTCTTGATGGTATTCTTGTATTTCTCGTTCTCTTCGTTCTTGAGCATGTTCATGAAGGCGCTGTTGTAGACCCGGTGCATGCCCAGCGTGCGGACGAAATAGCCCTCCATGAGCAAGAAGGCCTCGGCCAGCA
>JBNGED010000103.1:0-7483 GCA_049975605.1 Sediminispirochaetaceae bacterium
AACGGAGAGAATGCTCCCCGCCGATCCCGGCGAGACTGTTCTCACGGCCCTGGAAAGGGCGGGGCTGAATCCTCCCGCCCTCTGCCGCAGCGGGGAGTGCGGCTGGTGCCGGAGCCGTCTCGTGCGCGGCGAGATCCACGTTCCTCCGGAGAACGACAGCCGCCGGAAAGCCGACCTGAAGTTCGGGTGGTTCCATCCGTGTTCCTCATATCCGCGATCGGACCTCGTCATCGAGGTGCCGCGCAATCCAATCAAGGGGAGGTAGATATGGTACTGATAGCAGATTCGGCGTGTCAGCTGAGCCCGGAGACATTGAAGAGACTCGGAGTGGCAATCGTCGATTATCCGATGTATTTGAACGGGGAGCCGTACCCTGTCTCGATCGACATGAGCGGCGAAGAGAAGGAGAAGCTCCGGGTCATGCTGAAGGACAAGAACAACAAGTTCTCGACCTCCGGCCTCAGGGAGGAGGACCTTCTGGCAGCCTACAACCGCTTTCCAGGCGAGAAGATCATCTCCCTCCACCAGTCGAGCAGCGCGTCGACGGTCACGATGGACACGGTCAAAAAAGTCATCTCCGAGCACGATGAACTCGACGTGACCTATGTGGATGCGCGCTTTCTGACTGCCGCGTACAGCGTCATCGTACAGGACACCGCCCTTGCAATCCGCGAAGGGAAGAGCTTCGAGGAGGTCATGAAGCTGCTCGACCTGATGCGCGGCAGCGCCCGTCACCTCGGAGTGGTGTACGATCTGTTCTATCTTCACCGGACCGGCAGGATCGGTCTGGCCAAGGCTGCCCTGGGTACCGCCATGAAGATCATCGCCCTTCTCAGCTCAGGCGAGGAGCCGGGCACCATGAAGTCCATCGGCAAGGCGAAGAATTACGGCCAGTGCAACCAGCGTTTCATGAAAATCATTCGTGAAGACCTGGAGGAGAAGAAGGGAAAGAGCCTTCACGCCGTCATCAGCATGATCGGTGCCCATGAGAAGGAGACCGGGGACCTCAAACGGCAGGTGGAATCACTCGGCGTCGATACCCGGGTGGAGATCCACTACACCAATCACAGCAACATGGCCCATATCGGCCCCGATTTCTACGATATTGGATATGTCATATATGGATGAAAGCTATGGCTGAGGGAACCCTCTCCCCTGCGGAGTTGAAAAAATGTCTCATCACTGCTGAACAATACCTCGAGACCAACTACGATATTCTGAACAATCTCAACGTCTTTCCCGTGCCGGATGGAGATACCGGTACCAACATGCTGTCAACCTTCGAAGCGGGGGTCCGGGCGATACGATCCCGCGAAGGGGACGGGGACACTCTGAGCAGTATTGCAGGACGCATGAATGCCGAGCTGATCCGCAACAGCCGCGGGAACTCGGGATTCATCCTGGCCCGGTTCTTTCACGGCTTCTTCGAATCCGCCGAAGGTCTCGATGCCCTTGCACCGGAGAACCTGGCGGCAGGTTTCGCCGCCGGACTCTACCAGGTCCACATCAGTCTATTCTCCCCCGTCGAGGGGACCATGATCACCGTCATACGGGCGATGACGGAGGCCCTCAAGTCCGCCGCCTCCGCTATCCCCGCTCCGGCGCTTCCGGAAATCCTAGAACACGCACTGGAAGCCGGGCGGAGGGCCCTCGCCGATACGCCCCGTCTCCTGCCGATCCTGGCCAGGGCGGGTGTGATCGATTCGGGCGCCCTGGGATTCGTGTTTCTCATCGAAGGATTCCGCCGGGGACTGACCGGAGAAGCCGCGGTGCGGGAGCGGGAGGATGACTACCGTTTCACTCCCAATGCCCGGGCGGCCGGTCCCAATACCGGGAAGGATGACGGCGCGGATTCCGACGCAGGTTCCGGCGCGGAAGCATCGGTCGACACGCGGTTTTTTTCCTACTGCACCGAGGTGTCCGTCAACAGGGTCCGGGATTTTTCGAAGGAAAAAGTCTCTCAGTTCCTGGAAGAGCGGGGCAACAGCATCGCCCTGGTATGTGAAGAGGGCTTCCTGAAGCTGCACATTCACACCAATCAGCCCCGGGAGATCATTGAATACATGAAGACCGTCGGAACAGTCGAGCACGTGAAGATCGACAACCTGAACGAGCAGGTGAGCCGGTATGCCGCCGCCGACCCCGATGCCGACTGCGCGGTGCTCGCCTTCATTCCGGGGGAGGGATACCGGGAGATTTTCGCCTCCCTCGGGGTACACCATTGCATCCTCTACACATCCCATCTTCCTTCGATGGGTGAGATCCTCGAGTACATCGAGGGTATACCGGAGCAGAATATCATTGTTCTGCCGAACAACAGGAACATCCTCCCGGCGGTCATTCCCGCGGCCGAATCGACGGCCAAGCACGTCTCGGTTATTCATACTGGTACCATTCTGCAGGGCCTGACTACCGCCTACGGGTACAGCGCGAACGACTGCCTGGCGGACAATGTGAGCAACATGCAAGACTGCCTGGATCTGGCGACCGGGATCTATCTCTACTGCAGTATCATGGAATCCGGCTTCGACGGCCGGACCATCCACCCCGGCGAATACTTTGCACTCTGTGACGAAAACCTCTCGGCTACCGGCCGGGACCTTGCCGAGGTAGCCCTTGCGAGCATACGCAGCAGCGGGACCTGCGGCGCGGCGAATATCACCTTTTTTTATCAGGATGAGGAGGTCCTTGAAAAAATCATCGGCCTCGAAGATACCCTGGCTGAAGAGTTCGACAATCCTGAGATCGAATACCTCTTCGGAGGGCAGCACAGGGAAACCCTCATAATATCACTGGAGTAAGATATGACGATAACGACAAGCTTTATTCTCATCTCTATCGCGGCAGTACTGGCCGGGTACCTGTCGGGATCGGTGAACTACGCCGTTTACGTGACCCGCGCGGTCATCGGCAAAGACATCCGCACGATCGGGAACAGGAATCCGGGAACGTCCAACGTGACCCGCAGCGTCGGAAAGAAATGGGGTTTCCTCGTCGGCTTTCTCGATGCGTTCAAGATTTTCGGCCCCCTGGTACTGGCGAGGATCCTTCTCTTCCCGGACTATTCGGACCTCCATTTTTCGGTCCTCTATCTGATGGGAATCGCCGGAGTCGTCGGCCACTGTCTCCCGGTTTTTTACCGATTCAAGGGAGGCGGCGGTATCGGGACCATGCAGGGGGTCTCCCTCTTTTTCATTCCCGTTGAATACCTGGTCTCGATGCTGATCGGCGGAACTATCGTCCTCCTCTTTTTCAAGAAGGTGCAGTACAAGTACGGACAGTGGACCCCCATCATGTTCGTGACCCTGACCCCCTTTATGACCCTGCTCACCACGATGACCCTCGATATACCCCTATTCGCCCATATATCGATCGGCGGCCATCCATGGTCCATCGTGGCCGGTGCCTTCGTGCTCTCCTTCACCATCCTCGCTCTCAATATCAACTTCATGCGCTCCCGGGCGGACGAGCTGAAGAGTATCGAGGGTGAAGAACAGGAGGATTGAACAAAAATCCAGCTCGTCTACCCCTGTACCTCTATGTTGAAGCATGAGATAATACTTTGTATTACTTTTAGGGGTATGCTATGTATGTGAAAAAAAAGATAGGACTCATTGTCAATCCCGTAGCCGGTATGGGCGGAAGCGTCGGATTGAAGGGAACCGATGGTGCCTTGTATAAGCAGGCCAGGGAACTCGGGGCGGAACCAGTCACCCCTGTGAGAACACGGGATGTATTCGAGCATATAAAAAAACGGGGCCGGATCGAGCTCTATACGGCGCCCGGTGCCATGGGTGCCGAGTATGTAAAAGATATCTTTAAGAATCCAGTGATAGTCGGCTCGATTAAGGAAGAGACCACAAGTAAAGATACAAAAGATATCGCTGCCGCCATGGTTGGCCGGGGAGTTGAGCTGCTTGTTTTCGTCGGCGGGGACGGTACGGCCCGGGATGTATGCGATGCAGTCAGTCTTACCGTACCAGTAGTGGCCGTACCGTCCGGAGTGAAGGTCTTCAGTGCGGTTTTCAGCTACAGCGCCAGGGCGGCAGCTGAGATGATTGACGCTTTCATCGAAGGAGCCGACACCGCAGAGGAAGAAGTGCTCGATATCGACGAAGAGGCATTTCGGGACAATCGGCTCTCTTCGAAACTGTACGGTTCGCTTCTGGTGCCTGGTGTTCGGAGATTTCTACAGGGAGGCAAGGAATGTTCGAGCAGTTCTGTCTCCGCCGCCGGCAAGAAGCGGGAAATCGCTTCATATATAGTCAACACGATGGAGAGGGGAGTACTGTACCTGCTTGGACCGGGCACTACCCTCAAAGCCGTTGCGGAGAGGGCGAGGATTGAAAAAAACCTCCTTGGAGTAGATGCCTGTGCAGACGGAGAGATAGTCGGAACCGATCTGAATGAAGAGGGGATCCTCTCCATCCTTCGGCGCTATGATAAGCGCAAGATCATTGTCACGCCGATTGGAGGAAATGGATTCATATTCGGAAGGGGGAGTAAACAGTTTACGCCGGAGGTGCTCAGACTTGTCGGCCGGAAGAACATCATTGTGGTTGCGGGTCCCGATAAATTGTACAAGCTTAATTCATTAAGGGTTGATACGGGAGATTATGAGACGGATCGTATGCTGAGCGGTTCTATCAATGCGATTGTAGGTGAAAGGGAGTTCACGAAGATGGAAGTACTATGCTGAATAGATCGATACGTATGCATATGAACGAAATGCCGTTTCCTCCGCCTGACACCGTCCTTGAGGCGGCACAGCAGGGTGTTGAACACATATATCGCTATGCGGACTTTGCCGATATGCGTATGCTGGAGAAGAAGCTTTCGGAATACTCAGGAGTAGCCGAGGACCGCATTTTTTTGAGTCCCGGATCGGATATTATATTGAAAGAGATTATCCTGCTGTTTGCCCGCGAACGCAGGCTGGTGCTGGTAAGCCCATCCTTCCTGCCCACGACGCAGACGGCCAGGCAGAGCGCAGATACAATCATCAATCTACGTTTGCAGCCGCCGGATTTCTCCCTTAATCAGGAACATCTGCTGCAGGAAGCGCGTGAGCCGTCTCTTATTATTATTGAGAACCCGAATAATCCTACCGGCAGAATCCTCATGGACCGCAGTATAATCGAAGAGGTTCTGGCGAATCAGGATGCTCTACTCGTCGTCGACGAGGCATATTTTGAGTTCTCAGGTATGACCTGTGCCGATATGGTCTCTCATTATCCGAACCTGGCGGTTACACGGACGCTTGATAAAGCCTTCAGTCTTGCAGGTATGCGGGTGGGGTATGTGCTGGCAGGCGATCGCTTTATCGAAGCGTTCACGGCTTTCAACACCATACTTCCCCAGCCCGGTCTCCGGGCGGCGATGGCTGCTCTGGAGGACTCAGAATACTCGATGGAGAATATCCATCTGATAAAAAGAGAAAGGCTGAGAATGAGGAAGGAGCTGTCTGCCCTTGGGATCTCGACAGTCGATAGTACAACTAATTTCATCCTGATCTCTACCGAATATCCTGATATGAGCAGAAGACTCGAAGAGAGGGGTATTCTCGTTGCCGACGTTTCCAGTCAACTGCCGATTGGTTTTATCAGGGTAACAGTCGGTACGGAAGAAGAGAACAGCGTATTTCTGGATGAAATGCGAAAAATTGCGATATAAAAATAGTGTTGACACCATATATGTGAGGCATTAAGCTTTCTGTAGAATAGAAAAAATGGCGGTCCCGAATGAAGCGGTTAATTCATTTTGGGGTGTTCACGGGTATTCTGCTTATGCTGCTGGCGGGCTGTGCATCTGTTCCGCGGGCCTCCTCCCCCGATCAGTCTCTTCTCGTAGTTCTTTCCGATCTCGAGTTCGATCCCCCTCCGCGTCTGACTGTACAATCGGAGGAAGGATCCGAGCGGGTCGATTTCGAACGGGACGGTCTCGCCTTCCTGCCGGTAGCTCCGGGTGATGTGCGCTTCGGGGAGGGGGAGCGGATAACGGTTCCAGTCGGCGCGGTCGTACTCTATCCTCAGGTAGTCGGCCCGGAAGGGTATCGGAGGGATGTTCTGCCGGCGGACCAGCGCCGGGCGATGGAAGTGCTGACCCGCTACGTCGGATTCGAGGAGTGGTTCGGGAGGGAGTATGTGAACTTCGGGCCGTTTCGTCCGAAGCAGTATCTGTCGGGGGAATACTTCCCGCTGGAAGTGAGCTCTGATCCAGCGGGCTGTACCATTACCATCGACAATGTAGTCTGGGGAGAGACACCCCAGACGCTGGAACTGAACGCCGGCAAGTACCTGATCGAGATCAGCCGGGAAGGGTACAGCTCATACCGCAGGGTCGTAACCGTCGATGAGCCCATGACCCTTTCACCCCGCCTGCTGCCTCTCGAAGATGACCGGAAGCAGCAGGAACAGTTCGAGATTATGGTAAGTCCGTTCCTCTCCATGAATCCGCAGGACAACCCGTACGGAGATGTGATTACCTCTACCATGCTGATCAACCTTGATTCGGATCCCCGGCTTCGGGCTGTATTGGCGGACGGACCCGCGCCCGGCTCTCCGTATCCCGATTTTTCCCCCGCTGAAGAGGCCGGCGCCGACCTGATGGTGTCGGGCCGCTACCATCTCGAAGATGAAACCCTCTACCTCGAGGCGGTACTCTACGAGACGACCTCGCGCCGGGTGAAGACCGCCGAGACGTACGTGACGGAGACAGGCTTCGCCGTGTTCGAATCGATTGACGAGATCTCGGCCGGCTTCGCCGAAGCGGTCTCCCGTTCGCTGCCGCATCCGGGTTCACCCATCATGGAGAAGGAGTCGGCTATCGGTGAACAGCTGGTCGTCTATGAGCAGCAGATATACAGGGACCGGATGATACGGAGCCGGCTGGACCGGAAGAACCAGATCAGTATGCAGGTCGGGATCGGAGGGCTGGATGACTACTACGAGTATGCCCCCGACGAGAAGGTTGGACTGGATTCGGCCAATCCCAACCAGCTGCGCGTGAACTATCAGAGAATAAAAAGCGATCACATCTCCCTCTCCGCAGCGGTCCTGATGGTGTGGGGCGGAGTGAATGAACATGATTCGATGACACCCATCGTTGACTCGCCGAACCTGCTGACATCCTTCGCCGTCATGGGCGGGTCCGAGCTGGCCTTCCGTACCGAGACTTCGGACGTCTATTTTACCCCGAGTCTGCTTGCCGGGTTCATGCCTCCGTATTCGATTACCACCACCATCGATTACGATATTCCGGTACGCTACTATGCGGGACTGGAACTGGATGTGGGGTATCGATACTATTTCTACCAGTCCAGGGACCGCCGGCCCTATTTCATCAACCTGGGAATGTATTTCGACATGATCGAGTTCGCCTTTTCACCGGGTGAGGACCCTCAAATTGTGGGCATCCGGGGGGCGCTCTACCTGGGCGGAGGTACTGTATTTTGAAAAAAATGTGGCTGCTGCTCTGTATCTTT
>JBNGED010000104.1:0-673 GCA_049975605.1 Sediminispirochaetaceae bacterium
GATATACTCTATCCTATCAAAGATCGGGGAGCAAGGGAAAATGGAAAAAACAGACTGGACCGGCCGGCCTGCCCTCATCATCGGAGGGGGAGTAGGACCGATGGCAGGGGTCGAACTGCACCGTAAAATTATCGAACACACACTGACCGACGGTACCGATCAGGACCATTTCGACGTGATACACCTTTCGCTTGCCTCACGGATATCCGACCGGACCGGCTACCTGATCGATTCTGGCAGCCGCAATCCGGGGGATGAGATGGCCGATGCAGTCGGGATAGCACTCCGCGGTCTGGGAGAGGAAGAGGGAAGAGAAGGAGAAGACGGCCCCGGGAAGCCGTGCATCGTCGGCGTACCCTGCAACACCTTTCATGCGCCGCCGATCTTCGACCGCTTTCTGTCGCGGATGGGTTCATTCAGCGGGAAAGACTGCGGCCGCGCCATAACAGACCGCTCCATAACAGACCGCTCCATAACAGACCGAGCCATTAGCGGCCCCACTGTAAAAGTCGTTCACATGCTCCGGGAGACCCTGGACCTCATTCGTCAGCTCCAGCCGAAGGCGAAGACAGTAGGCCTCATGTCGACCACCGGCACCCGCCGAAGCCGGGTGTGGCACGAGCTGCTGCAATCGGCAGGCTACGAGGTTGTCGAGGTTGAAGAGTCCGTGCAG
>JBNGED010000104.1:683-7474 GCA_049975605.1 Sediminispirochaetaceae bacterium
TCCGAGCTCCACGACACTATCTATCATCCCGAGTGGGGGTTGAAAGCGGTCAGTCCCGCTTCGGAGACGGCCCGCAGACGCTTTGCAGACTATGCCGACGTGCTGATATCTGATGGGGCTGAGGCGCTGGTCCTCGGGTGCACGGAGATACCCCTCGCTCTGCCGGGACTGCGGTACGGGGACACTCCCCTTGTCGACCCGGTGGTGGCGCTTGCCCGCGGTATGATACGCGAAGGGGATCCTGCCAAATTGCGCCCACTGCCTCAGTCCGACAACGACCAGCCGTCATAGGAGATCACTTCCGCCTGGTCCCTCCGCGAACGCTCCGAGTGCTCGAGTTCGCGGTGTTTTTCATTCAACTCCAAGTCATCGCCGGGATGAGCAATAATGACCACTGTGATGAGGATGTAGTCTTCCGGTATTCCGAAGGCTTCTTTGAGCTTCGCGTCCTTGAATCCGGCGATTGGATGGGCGATCAGCCCCTCGTGAAAGGCCTGATACTGGAGACTCATAACTGCCTGTCCGGTATCGAAAAGGGCGTAGTCACGCCGTTCCTTGAGCTGACAGTCGAGATCGGGCTTCGTGGCGGCCAGTACGAAAACCGGGGCTTTCAGGGCCCAGTAGTTCCCTTCCGCCAGCCCCTCCCGGACCTTCTCCCGGGCATCCTCTCCCATTGCTACCACGAAACGCCACGGCTGTTTGTTGAAGCAGGACGGCGCGTAGGTGGCTGCCGTCATCAGCCTGCGCACCACTTCAGGGTCGATCGGCTTATCGGAGATTCCCCGCAGGACCCTTCTTTTTTCAATTACTTCCAGCAGTCCTTGCATCTGTTCCTCCTCATGAGCTCCGGGCGGTATGTTTTATATTCTATGAAGCCGGCTTACATACTTCGCAGCCGACTTTCCACTTCATCGATAATCCAGTCGGGTGTTGACGCTCCCGCGGTTATCCCGATCCTGCTGTACTGCGCTATCTCTTCCGGTATCTCTCCGGCTTGTTCAATGTGCCAGGAAGGCGTGCCGGTCGACTGCGCCAGCTCGTACAGCCTCTTCGTATTGGAGCTGTGCCTTCCCCCGATCACCACCACGGCGTCCACCCTGGCAGCGAGCTCCGCAAGGGCGTTCTGCCGCAGCTGGGTAGCTGGACAGATACTCTTGATCACGTGGATACGGGGGTTTTTCCCCCGGAGTAAACGGCACACCTCGTCGTATTCCCTCTGTGAGACGGTTGTCTGGGAAATCACCATCGTGTTTTCGGGGACTTCTACAGCGGCAGCCTGTTCGGCGTTCTCCACGATGGACACATCTTCGGCGTACCCTGCCAGGGCCTTTATCTCGCCATGGGCGGCATCCCCGAACAGCACGATGTGCCACCCCATCCTGCTGTACTTGTCAACCGTCCGCATTGAACGCAATACCCGCGGACAGGTGCCGTCGATCACTTTGAGTCCGTTTTCCTTCAACTGTTCGTAGAGTCTTTTCTCGATTCCGTGGGCCCGTATTACTACCGTACCTTCTTCGATCTCATCAGGACGGTTTATCTGCCCAACCCCGCGTTCGGCCAGGTCTTCGAGGACCTGTGTATTGTGGATCAGAGGACCGAATGTGTACACATTCTCATCTTCACCCGCCTCTTCGGCTGCTTTATCAACCTTCTTCATGGCGGCCCGGACACCCATACAGAACCCGAGTACATCCGCCCGTTTTATTTCCCGTTTGTTCATATCTGTACAATATAATAATAAAAAGGCGGTCTTTCCACCACTGATGGAAAGACCGCCGATCGACAGGACGGATATTCTGTTCGTCCCGCGGTTAACTGCCGCTGCAGGTTTACTTTTTCTTCTTCTTTGTCTTCCGTTTGCCTTTGAGCTTCCGTTCAACATTCGGAATTTCCACCGGTTCTGCCGGCGCGGCGGACTTCGGAGCATCTTCCTTCTTCACTTCAGCCTTCTCGGGCATCTTGGCTTTTTCGATTTCTTCCCTGGCCGGTACCGGGGGCAGGCCCTTCTTGATCCGGACATGCTTCTCACGGCTTCTCCTCCAGCCCAGAAGGACGGGGGATGCGATGAAGACCGAGGAATAAGTACCGACGATGATACCGACGATCAGGTTCAGCGCGAAATCCTTAATGGCGCCTGTTCCGAAACTGTAGAGCGCCACAACCGCGAGAAGGGTTGTCAGCGACGTTATAAGCGTTCGGCTCAGGGACTGGTTGATACTCGTATTGATGATGTCCTCGATATCTCTGCCCTGCAGGAGCCCTTCGTTCTCACGGATACGGTCGAAGATAACGATCGTATCGTTCAGCGAATATCCTATGATCGTCAACACCGCCGCAATGGTCGTGGTCGACACTTCGAGCTGCATCGTTCCGATGAAACCCAGCATGATGAGAACGTCGTGGGTCAGAGCGGCAATAGCCGAAATAGCGTACCCGAACTTGAAGCGGAACCAGATATAGACAAGGATCAGAACAAGGGCAAGGATTGTAAGTGTCACTGACTGCTGTGCCAGGGTCCTGGAGAAACGCGGTCCCACATATTCGGACTGCTTCACGACCACGGTCCCGTCGCCGAAGACTCTTTCCAGCTCCGCACGGATGCTCGACTCCAGGCTGTCTTTCCGGTTCCCCGTCGGATCTTCGGTGCGTACCAGGAACTCCTGGTGAAAGGCACTGCCGACCACCTGCACCTGAGGAGCATCAAGACCACGGAGAGCATCGCGAACTTCGTCGATAATAATGTAGCTCTCCGAATCGTCGTTGCGAACATTTACAACAACCGGTTCCGGACTCAGCTCCTGGGGGTACTTCAAACCGGTCACGATACGTTCACTCAAGACTCCCGCATCGAGTACCAGCTGTACAGCAATTCCCTCGATCCCGTCCAGTGCGGAAGTCAGGCTTCCGATTGTACTGTACTGTGTGAAGGGAAAGGAGTAGGATTCAACCCCCTCTTCGCCCCTCACTTCAACCACCATGGTTTCATTCTCGACGTTGATGGTCACATCATCCGCGCCGTCATATGCAGCGGAGAATGCAACGGGAGCCACCTGCACCCGCTGAGTGAGACCCGCCTGGAAATCTATACCCAGGTTGAATCCGTCCTGCAGGACCGTCGCGGCGATTCCTCCGATTATGAGGAGAATCGAGACCGCGAACATAATATATCTAAGCTTGGTAAAATTAATCACTTTTCTCATCGAACCCTCCAGCCTATGCTCAGTTTCTTCGCCCGCAGCTGTTCAACACCAAAGTCGAATACCAATCTGGATACAAACAGGGCTGTAAACATCGAACTCACGATACCAACCGCAAGCGTGTTGGCAAAACCCTGTACAGGTCCGGATCCCAACTGAGACAGTACCAGTGCAGCGATAAAGGTCGTTATATTGGCGTCCATGATGGTCCAGAAGGCCTTTCTGAAACCGGCCTTGACCGAGGCTTCGGGGGTCTTTCCGAGCCGATACTCTTCCTTGATACGCTCGAAGATAATTACATTGGCGTCTACCGCCATACCGACCGTCAGAATGATACCGGCGATGCTGGTGAGCGTCAGAGTCAGGTTGAATGCCGACAGAATTGCCACGATGAAAACCAGGTTGAGAATCAGCGCCAGATCGGCGATCAGGCCGGCCACAAGATAATACAGCAGCATGAAAATGATCACCAGGATAAAACCCAGGGTGATCGCCCTCAGCCCCTGTCTGACCGAATCCTCACCGAGGGAGGCTCCCACAGCCTGCTGGTTGTTCACCTTGAGGTCCACCGGCAGGGCTGCCGTCCGCAGTACCAGTGCGAGGTCGTTGGCCTCGTTCCGGTCGAACCCGGTCATCTGCACGCGGTCACGGATCGGTTCGGAAATCCGGGCCATGGACTTCACCTTCTCATCCAGCAGAATCGCCAGGGTCTCGCCCTCGTTCGACGAGGTCAGCTTGTAGAAGATCTCTCCTCCCTGCATATCCAGGGAGAAATTGATCACCGGCTTGCCCGTGATGGGATGCTGGCCGACAGTAGCGTTCTGGATGTGTCCGCCGTCGAGTCCGATCTCCTCTTCGACCACGACATAGCGCTGCAGCTGGTCGATACCGTACTGGTCCTTCACATAGTAGCCCCGGATAACCAGACCGGCAGGCACGAAATCAGGCCGCCGAATCTGTCCCTTCTCAGTGTATACCTCGGTGGGGCGTTCCTGAAAATACCGGGAGACCTGCTGGCTCATATCCTGATCGACTATGTGAAAGTTGAGCGAACCTTTTCCCATTAGAAATGAGTTGACCCTCTCGGGATCCGCGGCGCCGGGAATCTCGATCGAAATCTGATCCGTACCCTGCCGCCGTATCTCCGGCTCGGTCACTCCGAACTTGTCGATCCGGTTATTGAGGATCTCCATCGCCCGGTTGATCGCCTCCTGCTGATCGGACGTCGTCGGAGCGCGGTCAAGACGCTTCTCCAGACTTTCCATGTCCGCCTCCAGGACGATTCTCATTCCGCCGGAAAGATCGAGTCCCAGCTGCAGGACGCTGTTACCCTGCTCCTTCAGCTCTATCAGCTCCTTGCGGTGCTTGGCCTCAAGTGCATCAAAGGCCTCGGATTCACTGTCAAAAGCCATCAGCAGGGCCGCTATGGTCCATTCATCCGGCACTTCTCGGCCATCCATCTCGTACTGCTCTTCGGCAGTGGTGATCAGATATTTAAACTCTTCAGGAAGCAGCTGGCCGGAATCCTTTTCGACCAGGTTTTTCAACTGCTCAAGCTCCTTGGCTGCCTGTCCTCTGGCATACTCTCGTATCTGGATTTTAGATCCGGCTGCAAGCTCTCTTTCTCCCTGGGGTATCATGAAATACCATTCAAACGTCGGGTAGAGAAAAACCCCGCTCATAATTAGTACCAGAACTATTACCAGTAACCGTCCACGTTTGCTCATACGTTAACTCCGACTGTGGGATTAGCTAGATTTGTACTCTAAAGGTAGTTATTCTTTTTCTTCTACTTCGGCGGATTCTTCTTCCGAATCCTGAACTTCTTCTTTGACCTGTTTCCTATCAATAACCGTCGCCACCGCGCTCTTGCTGAACTCGATCTTGGAGCTGTCGTCGACCTTTATAACGACCGTCTGTTCCCTGACAGCAGTAACGGTCCCGCGGATACCGCCGATGGTCTGGACCTTGTCACCCTTTTTGAGGGCCTCGATCATTCTCTTGGTCTCTTTCTGCTTTTTGTTCTGAGGCCGGATAATAAGGAAGTAAAAAATGGCAATGACCAGTCCGAATGTAACGAAAGTGGTCATCATCTGTCCCTGGGCACTGCCGCCGGATGCTCCGGCCTGAGGCGCCCCCATCAATATAGAAGCTTGTGCGAATAGATCTATCATCTTTATCAATCCTCTCTAAATAATTATTTTTAAGAAGTTCAAAAAACGTACCATGTATACAGGGCATAGTCAAGGCAACGACACCAATTCTGGATTCTACCACACTGGAGCTCTGTACATCAATATAAATCTAAATAACCGGCCTTCCGTGGTTTAGCAGATACCCGCCGGGATCAGAGCACCTTGGTCTTTGAGATGTCCTGCGGCACTTCAAACACACCCAGCATCCGTTTCATATCTCTCACCGATTCCAGGCGCGCGCCGCTTTTGCGGTTGTACTCCTGTACCACCAGATCCATCTGTTGCTCATTGTCGTCGTACAGGGCTGAACAAAAAGCCGCCCGCCACAGGCCTTTTTGAATGAGGCCTTCAACCGAAAGACCGGCGTACTCCTTCCTGGCGCGTCCATCCACTATCGCAGTATCTCCGGAATAACCTATGGTAAAAACAAAATCTTCACGTTTCATATGCATTCCTCTTTACCACAATCCTACCATAAAAAAAGGGCTTCATGCAGACTGCTGCAGTGAAGCCCTTATAAGTCAGTTTAAAAAAACAAGCTTCAATGAACGGCCGGCTTACATCATGCCGCCCATGCCGCCCATACCGCCCATGCCGCCCATGTCGGGAGCAGCGGGCTTTTCCTTCTCAGGAAGATCGGTAACAGCACATTCGGTAGTCAGAAGCAGGCTGGCGATCGAAGCGGCGTTCTGAAGCGCGCTTCTGGTAACCTTGGCAGGATCGATGATACCGGCCTTGATCATATCGGTCCACTCCATGACAGCAGCATCGAAGCCGATACCCTTCTTCTCGTGCTTGGCCTTCTCGGCAATAACCGCACCGTCAAGACCTGCATTGATAGCTATCTGACGGATCGGCTCCTCGAGAGCGCGGCGGACGATATTGAATCCGACCTTCTCCTCTTCACCGAAACCGCTCAGGTCAACCTTCTCGAGGGTGTGAACAGCCTGAATGAGGGTGATCCCACCGCCTGGGATTATGCCTTCCTCGACAGCCGCGCGGGTAGCGGAAAGGGCATCCTCTACGCGATGCTTCTTCTCCTTCAGCTCGGTCTCGGTAGCGGCGCCGACATTGATGACGGCCACTCCGCCGGCCAGCTTGGCCAGCCGCTCCTGGAGCTTTTCCCGATCATAGTCGCTGGTGGTCTCTTCGATCTGGGCCTTGATCTGTGCGATCCGGTCCTTGATGTCGGCTTCCTTGCCTTCGCCGCTGATGATGGTCGTGTTCTCTTTTTCCACCTTGACCGATTTGGCCTTACCAAGCTGATCGAGCTCGGCATTCTCGAGCTTGAGTCCCAGCTCTTCGGAGATTACCTGTCCGCCGGTCAGAATAGCGATATCCTCGAGCATAGCCTTGCGGCGGTCGCCGAATCCGGGGGCCTTCACCGCTACTGCAT
>JBNGED010000105.1:0-6365 GCA_049975605.1 Sediminispirochaetaceae bacterium
GGGGTTCCTATTGGATAATCTATCTGGAAAAGTACCGTTTCGGGGACACCGGGGACACTTTACTTTACCCGCTTTACTAGGATATGCTGATACCCTGAGGACAGCCTATGAATCAAAAGATGAATTTCGATGATATACGACCTTACCGCGATAATGAAGTAAGCGAAGTTATAAAGAGACTCCAGCAGAACAAATGGCTCATTTCAGGCTTGAGGACAGCGTTTCTTCCAAGGCCGGCGCGCCTGTTCGCACCGATTATCGATATGGTGCTGCACACCTACCTGGGGATAAAACTCGGGAACATCAACGATGTAGATTCCTTCCAGAAGAAAATAATCGTCGACACCCTCCTGCATCCTCTGGTAAAGAAAACCATAAGCGGGCTCTCCTATTCGGGTACGGAGTACCTGGATCAAAACACTCCCTATATCTTTATCACCAACCACAGGGATATCGTCCTTGATCCGGCCCTGCTCGATTATATATTGGTAAAAAACAATCTGGCGCTTATTCAAATCGCGTTCGGCGACAATCTCCTCTTCAATGATGCAATCGAAGACCTCATAAGAATCAACCGCGGTGTAATCGTAAAACGGAATCTGCCGCCCAGAGAGCAGTACAACGAGAGCCTTCGGCTCTCCGCTTACATTCGACACATCAATGAAGAGGGGAATTCCCTCTGGATAGCACAGAGTGCGGGACGGTCAAAGGATGGAATGGATGTGACCAACCCGGCCATTATTAAAATGATTTATATGGCCTACAAACGGGAAAAGATCAGTTTCAAAGACTTCCTCTCAAGGGTGAATATCGTCCCCGTGGCCATCTCCTATCAATACGACCCATGTGATCGTATGAAAGCATGGGAGATACACCGTAGGCGCACCCGCGGTGAGCATCAAAAGCGAAGGTATGAGGATCTTGTTAGTATTACGGCGGGGATAAAGGGATTCAAAGGCAAGGTGCACTACACCTTCAGTGAGCCCCTGAAGTCTGAATACAACAACGATAAAGAGCTTGCAGAAGCTATAGATGAACGTATTCAAAAAGGTTACAAACTGTGGTCGACCAATTTTATCGCCTATGACATGAGTCACAATACCGATCTATTCGATCAGTCATACTCGGAATTCGACAAACAGCGGTTCTTCATGCGTTTCCACCGGCTCTCCAAGGATGTCCGAAACATACTCCTGGAGGCATATTCCAATCCCGTGGTCAACAAGATGCTCTATGGGAAAAAAGACTGAGTATCGCCTGTATATAATCCTTTTCTCGAGCCTTCTCCTGAGCCTGGTAGTCGTCGCCTGTGCCGGAGCCCCGCCGAGTATATCTCAGCTCTTCTGGCAGGTGGATGTCGTGCGGAATTTCGACACAGAAAGACAGCACGAGGAGCTCACGCTTTTCTTAATGATCGATGACGCAGACGGGATTGATGACCTGGACGAAGTGCTGCTGATCCAGGGTGATCGTGAACTGGTCTGGAAAATAGAGCCGGACGAAATGAGGAGGGTCCAGAGAGAAGGCGAGATGTGGATGGGAGTGAACGGTATACAGATGAATGACCGTTCGCCCCTTCCGCGCGGACAGTATACGGTTGAAGTAAGCGACAGGGCGGGAGAGAAGGATGAGGCGGAGTTTTTCATCGGCCGTGATATTGCGGGTCATCTCCGCGGCGATCTCGATTCAGGACTCTTTCCCGAGCTTGATGTAAACAGCAGCGTCATAACGGCATCCGCTGAAGAACAGATAAGCGTCTTTTTCTACGATACGGAGGGGAACTTCCTCCGTAGTGACACAATACCGGTGACTTCCTTTTCGCATCAGATCCTTCGACAGTGGAGAGAATCGGACATCGGTTCGGTATGGCTCCATAGCTACAATGCGGCTGAAGGGTACGGACTTGTTTCAGGGCCTTTCCGTCTCACGGAGTAGGCGGCGGGTTGAGTTTATCTGTTCTGTTTGAAGAGTTTTTTTAGAAAGTTCAGGATCTGTTCCCACAGGCCCTTTCCATACTTTTCCGAATAATCCCGTGCAGCGACCTGGAGGGAAAAAGAGTTGCCGTACTTCCGTTTCAGACCATCCCAGTGTTTTATTATCCACATGTACAGGTCCGACATGGTCCGGCCGGGGAAGCGGTACATTATGTTTTCCTGCTCGATGATCCGAACGATAGGCTTGTACAGAGTGTTGTACCAGGAGGCGGCCGCTTCGAGGAAGGGGATCTCGCCGCTCTTTTTTTGATTCAGAAAGTATTTGTGTCCCTGTATGTGCCGCAGCATCTCTACGTACCTTCCAGGCTCGGAAAAAACAATATCTTCCGGCGGAATGATGGAATCGAGCCCGGTATCGCTGAAGACGTTCTTTTTTTCATATTCAATGACGGAATTCTTCAGGTCACTCACCGTCATACCAGGCTTGAGCGTAATCTCAGTGTCCAGTTCAATGACCTCGGCATCTACGGCTTCGACCCCCTGCATTTTTGCGACTGAAACCCGGTGATTACCGTCCCGTACGAAGTAGACTCCGCCGATCTCGTAGAGCTTGACCGCCGGCAGTGTCACGTCGGAGAGGTGCGCGCGGTCGATACTCTCCCACCTGCCGCGGATGAAGTCGCGCTTTGGAAGAAAGGCCTTGGTAAAATCGTTGTACCGGCCTTCACTGCCGACGACTTTTTCTATCGGCACTACCTGTATCCCCTTGTAGGACTCACTCTTCGGGCGGAGCAGATTCTTGACATCCTCCAGAGATAGAAGCCGCTGCCGTTCGGGAGTCAGGGAGAACAGCAGCTGGGAGATCGTGGCCCGTGAGCGTGCGCGGTTAAAGTCGTCACGGGCCTTGTTCTGGATGTAGATGTTATTTTGATCCATTTGAGGGAACCTCGATTTCAATAACGGTATGTTCGTATGCGTTGACCACTTCAGTCTGCTGGTACCTGGTGCTGCGTATTTCGTTCAGATCATAGAGATGCACGTGCCCGTGTACCAGATATCTCGGTTTGAACCAGCGCATGAAGGAGAGGAACGTCTTGAATCCCGTGTGGCAGCGGTCCTTGCGGTCATGAATACCGAAGGGAGGGGCATGGGTTAGCAGAATGTCGAGCCAGCGGCCGTATACGATGCGATAAAACAGAAGCTTCGGAACAAGCTTCATCATCCGCAGAAACATTTGAGACTCGGTGAACTGGTTCAGGCCGTTGTTATACCGCATGCTGCCGCCGAGACCGGCTATGATGAGCCCATTGACCCTGATGGTTCTGGTGCCGATGTAAGTGGAGCCGAATGTTTTTTCGAGAAAGGAGTCTTTGAAAAGCGGCCTGAGGTTCTGATCATTGTACTCCCTGCGATAATGCCCGATACGCTTCAGATTGTGGTTGCCGAAGACGAAAAGAAGCGGTTTGTTCAGGTTGCTCACGATGAATCCGTAGTATGAGAGGTCGAGATCGCCGGCGCTCAGTACAAGGTCGATCTCCTGGAAGCGTTCTTTGAGCTGGTTGGAGTAAATCAGCGGGTCAACATTGTCCGAGATGCAGAGTATTTTCATCTATATCCGTATCAACCGTGTTCCAGAGCTGAAAAGTCGATCTGATTGAGATAATCCTGCAGAGTATCCTTGGTGACGAGATCGAGGGGGCGGCTTTCGGAATACTCGTAGGCCTTGCGGGAGAAGGTGGAAGAGTTGATGATGACTCCTCTGGCTACATTAAGCTTTCTCATCTCTTCATGGATTGCCCGCGGCAACGATTCGCCGATCGATTCCGGGATCCGCATGAACCAGAGCAGTTTGGGCATCTTCCGTGCGTTCCTCCACCGGGTATCGCTGTCCACCGCGATGATCTGACAGCCGTTGCGGATATCGGAGACATCGCGGATGGTAAGACCCATCGGACCGGCCGTCAGGGCTTTGCAGATCTCCTGGAACTCCTGCGGGCCGGCCGTGAGATAGTCCTTCATGTGATCGTCGGTTCGCAGCTCCTGGTACTGGCTCAGCTTCTCGGTGACATCCTTGAAGGAGGGCTTGCGTTTGTAGATGAGCTCCCACTGTTCGATGGCTTCATCGAAGCGCCGCTCCCTCTCGTAACACAGAGAAAGGAAATACCGGGCGTACAGGGTCTCCTTCGCACCGCCGTCGATGCTCAGTTTGATTGCACGTTCCAGTTCGGTGGATGCGCGTTCGAAGTTGTTCATATTCATGTAGCAGCTGCCCCGCTCGATGAGGGACCTGATCTTTAGATCCTGGTCCCGCTGGGCCTTCTCGAAGGAGAGCAGGGCTGCCACGTAGTCGTGATTCTCTTTCTGGAGCTTGCCCAGATAGAAGAGGGCCTGGTAGTTGTTGGCCTCGTATTTGATTGCCGTTTCGAACTCCTTCTTTGCCTCCAGATGCTTTTTACCGCGGTAAAGAATGAAACCGAGACGCTGGTGGGGTTCGGAGAGGCGGGGATTTAATTCAATTGCCTTGCGGTAATAAAGGGCCGCTTTGTTCGATTTGTTCCTGTTTTCAAAATGAATACCCGCTTTGAGATAATACTGGGCGTTGTTGGGCTGCAGTTTTATAAGCAGCAGGTACTCCTTGAGAGCTTCCTCGCTCTGGTTGAAACGTTCGTACAGGCCGGCAATCAGGGCTCGGAATTCCTCTTCCTTTGTGTGTCCCTCGAAAACTCCGATCTGATTTACCGTCTTGAACTCCATCAGCGCCAGTTCCGGCTTGTTTTGCTGTAAATATACCTTGCCGAGTAAAAAATGGGCATCAAGACTGCGGGGATTCTTCGCGAGAATCTGCTTGACACCCCTGGTAACCGCGGAGAGCTTGCCGTTGTTGAGCTGCTGGAAAAGGGTTTCCATCTGTTTGGGTGTAATAATGGATTTGACCAGAAAAAATGTTATAATACCAAGAGTGATGCCGAGGAATACAATAAGGATAATAATAATTGGCATTGCCTTCTCCTTAGAGAAGATTAATGAGAAGATAGAGGTATGTCAAACCTAAAAAATGGGGATGTCATTGAGATGAAACCGGTTTTCACGGTTTTTTTGAGAGTAATGGTAATAATTCTGTTCGGCACTTCGATGATGCTGCACGGGCAGGCTTCGGAGTCTGGCAAGGCGGCGACGGTCGACCTCAAAGAGCAGGCTCTAAAGCTCTTCATGGACAACAAACCCGCGGAAGCTCTGCCGCTCTTCGAGAATGCTCTCCGTCAGAGTCCCGAAGAAGGGGAACTCTACATGTACCTGGCCACCTGCTATGAACAGATGGGGAATATCGAAGCGTCGATTCGTACCTATGAACAGGGGCTGAAACACGCAGGCAGTCAGGAAGCCGTTTTCTACTACAATCTCGGGAACAACTACAACAGGCTGGAGAACTATGAACGATCGCTGGAAATGTACAATCAGGCTGTGCGCCGCAACAACCAGCTTGCGAGGGCCTATCTCAACCGCGCCAATGTATTAGTCCGGCAGGGAGAATGCACGCAGGCGATTGCGGACTACCGGGTATATCTTACTCTGGAGCCTGATTCGTCCCAAAGAGAGAACATTGAAAAGATGATCTCCCTCCTGAATAACAAGATCGTTCTGGCCGAGCGTCAGAGACAGGAAGAGGAACGTAGAAGAAGAGAGGAAGAGCAGAGACAGCAGGAGCTGCTGGAACAGGTGCTCAATTCGCTCGAGGAGTCCGGTGAGGAGACAAAGAACCTTTCCGCCGGAACAGGGGACGTGAAGGAATATTCACAGGATTTCGATATAGTTGACTGATAGAAAAGAAAGGGTGAATCGATGGACAGAAGATGGCTTATTCTTGGTGCGATAATCGTTCTGGCGGCTTTAATAGGCGGAGGGATATACCTCGTCGGACGAGGCGGAGGAAGCGCTGACGAAAACGGTCAGCTCACCGAAGCGGAGCAGCTCCGGCAGAACACGTTGTCCCTGGCGGAGGATTACTTTGAGAGCGGAGAATATCAGAGAGCGCTTGATCTTGTCGATTCACTTCTGATCAAGAACGCCGAGGACCAGGAGGCCAGGATCCTCCGTGATCGTATTATTGAGACTCGAAAAACATCGGAAGCCGAGAAACAGCAGAGCGAGGAGAGCCGACGGGCTGAGGAACAGAAGAAGCAGGAGGAACTGGTCGACACGCTCTCCAATCTGGGCGATTCGATGAAAGGGTCGCAGAGTCAGGCTGAGCTGGATCTGAAACGGGCCCAGGAGCTGGCCGCACTGGAAGAGCAGAAACGGGCCGCGGAAGAGCGGCGCAGGCAGCTGGAAGAGGAGCGGGCCGCCATGGCGGAAGCGGAACGGAAGAAACAGGAACAGGTCGACCGACTCATCGAGCAGGGCAAAACCGCTATGCAGGACCAGCAGTTCGTC
>JBNGED010000105.1:6375-7462 GCA_049975605.1 Sediminispirochaetaceae bacterium
GACGACGCCATATCTCTTGATCCGCTGAGCGCTGAAGCGGTTGCACAGAAGGGGGAATCATTTTTCCAGGAAGATGAAAACAGCCAGAACAACATCAGCAAGGCCATCCGGTATGCCAACGATGCGATCAAACTCGACGACAACCTCTGGGTGCCGTACAACACCCTTGGAAAGGTTTACGCCTCTCAGAAGCAGTACGAAAATGCCATTGATTCATACAAAAAGGCGGCCAGGCTCAATCCGGAAGACAAAAATATACTCTTCGAACTGGGGAAGGCGCAGTACCGGATGGGCCGCTTCGATGACGCCCGCCAGTCATTCGAAGCCGCGATACACAACGATCCGAGATTCGTGAAAGCCTACCTCAACCTGGGCTTTACCTACCGGCAGCTCAACAGCGTCACCGCCGCTCTCAACGCTTTTTCTCAGGCGGCGAGGATCGATCCGAGCAGCGATCTCGCGTATGCACAGATGTCGGAGCTGAACGACATCAAGGGGAACACTCAGGAGGCGATCGACAATCTGGAGACCGCGGTTGCGCTGCAGCCGAAAAACTCGGCCTACTGGAGCAGACTCGGCAACTTGTACTACAAAGACAGGAATTATGAGAAGGCCGCCACGGCATACGGCGAAGCCCTCAAGGTGAACCCCGAGGATCCGCTTACCAATTACAATCTGGCAAAGGTACTGATCGATCAGGGGCAGCCGGACGAAGCCCTTTCGTATGCAATTAAAGCGGTACAGCTCAATTCGGATTCCGCGGACAACCTCTACATCCTGGGCAAGGCCAGCGAGGACACCGACAACACGGAGTCTGCCATCCAGGCCTATGAGCGCTCTCTGAAGGTTGATTCCCGGTATCTGTCATCGCTGGTAAATCTGGGAAAAATCTACGATGAGCAGGGGGCTTACGACAAAGCGCTGAAATATCTATTGCGGGCATATGAGATCGAACCCAATTCACTTGAAGTGAACAACAATCTCGGTAATGCGTATCTCCACGCGGAGCTTTACAAAGAGAGTATCGATCATTACCTCAAAGCAATCGGCCAGAAGCCGGGAGCGACACTGATGCGCTACCATCTCG
>JBNGED010000106.1:0-7444 GCA_049975605.1 Sediminispirochaetaceae bacterium
GCGCGATTGCTCCCGGTTACACCGACGTTGGCTGGCCGAAGGACAACCCAATCCACGAAGCCGCCGACAAGATACCGATGAAGCGGTTCGCCACTCCTGCCGAGATCGCCCGGGTAATTGCCCATCTCGTCTCGGACGACTTCGACTACATGACCGGATCCTGTCTCGACATCGACGGCGGAGCCCTGCTGCCTGTCATCACCGAGAACGATCTCGACACCGACTGGTCATCCACGGCAGTCAAGAAGCACGAATAGAAGGAATAACATAATGAAGATAACGGACCTGCAGATTTTTCACGTACAACCCAGATGGAGCTTTCTCAAAATAAGCACCGATGTCGGTATAAGCGGATGGGGGGAGCCCATACTCGAAGGTCGGGCCCGCTCCGTCGAGACCGCCGTCATGGAGCACCGGGACTTCCTCGTCGGACAGGACCCCCTGCGGATAGAATACCTGTGGCAGTCCATGTACCGGAACACCTTCTACCGCGGCGGCGTGATCATGATGAGCGCCATCAGCGGAATCGAGCAGGCCCTCTGGGACATCAAGGGCAAGCACTACGGCCTGCCGGTCTACGAGATGCTCGGCGGGATCTACCGGGACAGGATACGTATCTACGGACACTGCTGGGGGGCGACTACCGAAAAAATCATCAACCGTGCCCTCGAGCGGCAGAAGAGAGGCTTTACCGCCATCAAGATCCTGGTGGAGCCTTTTACCGCCAACCGGGGCGTGAAGAGGTACATCGAGTCCCAGAAGGTGCGGTTCCGGGAGATCAGGGAAGCCCTGGGCGATGACATGGACATCGCCATCGATTTCCACGGCCGGCTGAGCCCGGACATCGCCATCCAGGTGATCCGTGAAATCGAAGAGTACTATCCCCTCTTCGTGGAAGAGGCCTGTCTGCCGGAGAACACCGACGCCATGGCGAGGATCGCCACCGCAGTAAAAGTCCCCCTGGCAACGGGCGAACGGCTGGTAACCAGGTCGGCCTTCCGGCCCCTCTTCGAAAAAGGCGCCGTCTCCATCGTGCAGCCCGATCTCTGCCATGCCGGCGGAATCATGGAAGTGAAGAAGATCGCCTCAATGGCGGAGACCTACTACTGCAGGATCGCCCCCCATAACCCTCTCGGCCCTATATCCCTCGCCGCCAACATCCAGCTGGGCGCCTGCACCCCCAACTTCCTCATCGCCGAACACTTCGGCATGAAGGAGGAGTGGGACATCGGCGAAGGATACCTCAAGAAACCCTTCGTCGTCGAAGACGGCTATGTAAAGATCCCCGACCTTCCCGGCCTAGGCATCACCGTGAACGAAGACATCCTGGAAGAACGGAAGTACGAGGGCGACTGGGACTCTCCGCGGCTGTACGCCGAGGACGACGGGACTATAGTGGATTGGTGAAAAGGTCGGGTGCTTGTGTCGCGTTACGCAAGATCAGGTCTGTACAGGAGCACTCGGCCTCTATCACCCCACCGCTCTGGATATCTTGTCTGAGGCTGATTTTACCAGTTCGATCAGTTCGAGGCGGAGGCTGTCGGTCCGGCGGATGGACGGCAATGAAACGCTGAAGGCGGCGATGGTCTCCCCGGCGGGGTTGAGGACCGGGGCGGCTACGCAGTAGACGCCTTCTTCGTGTTCCTCACGGTCCTCGGCGTAGCCCTGCTGCCGGATCAGGTCGATCTCCTCCAGCAGTTCCTGCACCCCCGCCACAGTGTTCGATGTGTACCGGATGAGTCTCAGGTTCTTCAGGTAGTCCCGGAACTGCGCTTCGGGCATGCCGGAGAGGAGGACTTTGCCGATTCCCGTGCAGTAGAGGGGGGCATGGCTGCCGGTCCGGGAACTCATCACCACGCGCAGGTTCTTCGTCGATTCACGTTTGTCGAGGTACACGAGCTCGTCGTTGTCGAGGACCGCCAGGTGAATGGTCTCCTGGGTCTTCCGGTGGAGCTCCTCGATGAAGGGCCGGGCGATTTTTTTAATATCCCTGGTCTCCTGGACGGAGTCCGCCAGGGTCAGGATCTTGGTCGACAGTGAATAGAGGCCGCCGTTCTCATCCTTCCTGATATAGCCCAGCTGCGTGAGAGTCCTGAGCAGGCGGTAGGTCGTGCTGCGGTGCAGGTCCATGTCGGCGATGATCTGCGAGGCGGTGAGCCGCTTGTGTTTGCCTATCAGCTCGAGCAGGCCGAGGGCCCGGGCTACGGTCTGGGCGGTGTCCATAGGAAGAGTATAACAGCGCCGCTGGGCTTCGACAATGTTTTTTGCAAATAGTGGCACAGATTTTTTCAATATAATGGGAAATATGTGCCACAAAATTGACTCCAGTAGCACATAATGGTACAATAGAGGGGCTTATCAATCAGGTACACTCAAATCTGGAGGACATATCATGGAAAAATTAATACCCGACAAAATTGAAAAACGTATCGAAGATGCCGGCATCATCGCCGTGCTGGTTATAGAAGACTCGTCGAAGGCGGTCAAACTCGCGCAGACCCTGGTGAACAGCGGCATAACGGCGATGGAGCTCACCCTGCGGACCGAGACGGCCCTCGATTCGTTGAAGCAGATCGCCGACGCGGTTCCTGACATGCTGGCAGGGGCCGGGACCGTACTCACTCCGGCGCAGGTGAACGAGGTGAAAGCGGCCGGAGGCGACTTCGCCGTTGCTCCCGGTTTTAATCCTAAAGTCATGCAAGCCGCCATCGAGGCTTCGGTCCCGTATGCCCCGGGGATCTGCATACCCTCGGAGATCGAGGCCGCCGTCGAAGCGGGCTGCCGGGTGCTGAAGTATTTCCACGCCGAAGGGATGGGCGGCCTGAAGTATCTGAAGGGGATCAACAATCCCTACCAGTATCTCAAGCTGCGCTACATCCCCCTGGGCGGAGTTAACATCAACAACATGCGGGACTATCTCGAATCACCCGAGATCATCGCCCTCGGCGGTTCGTGGATCGCCCCGGCGAAGCTCATCAACGCCGGCGACTGGGACGCCGTCGCCCGTAACGCCGATGAAGCGGTGAAGATCATGAAAGAGGTGCGGGGATAATGAACAGGACGATTGTAAGCTTCGGAGAAATCATGGGCCGGATCGAACCGGAAGGCTACATGCGCTTCCGGCAGGGAATGCCGGGGCATCTGGCGATCAGCTTCGCCGGCGCGGAGGCCAACGTGGCGGTCTCGAACAAGGTGATGGGCCGGGAAGCGCGCTACATAACCGCCCTGCCGACCAACGGAATCGGCGAGGCCTGTCTCGACTCCGTCCGGCGCTTCGGCGTCGATACCTCCTACGTGCACTTCGCCCCGGGCCGTCTCGGCCTCTACTTCGTGGAGACCGGGGCCAACCAGCGGCCGAGCAGCGTCATCTACGACCGTGAGCACTCGGTGGTGGCCGAGACGTCCGGCGACGTCTACGACTGGAAGAGCGCCTTCAGCGGCGCAGACTGGTTCCACATCAGCGGAATCACCCCGGCTATCTCCGGTCTCGCCGCCGAAGCCTCCCTCACGGCGGTCAAGGAAGCGAAGGCGGCGGGTCTGACCATCTCATGCGACCTGAACTACCGCAAGAAGCTCTGGAACTGGGAGCCCGGGACATCAAAGCAGGAACTTGCCGAGAAGACCATGCGCGAACTCCTTCCCTACGTTGACATCGTCATCGGTAACGAGGAAGATGCCTGGGACATCCTGCGGATCAGGGCGGGGGAGACCGACGTCGACACCGGCAAGCTCGAAATCGACCGCTACCCTGACGTAGCGCGGCAGATCATCGAGCAGTTCCCCAACGTATCGAAGGTCGCCGTCACCCTGCGGGAAAGCCTCTCGGCCAGCCACAACAACTGGGGGGCCATGCTCTACGACGGCGCCGACGGCAAGGCCTATTTCGCCCCGTTGGCTGACGGTCAGTATACCCCCTACGAGATCAAGAACATCGTCGACCGTGTCGGCGGCGGGGACGCCTTCTCGGCGGGGCTTATTTTTGCCCTGACCGACGACGAACTCTCGGCCAATCTCCAGGACGTGCTGTCGTACGCCGTGGCCGCCTCCTGTCTCTGCCACTCGATCCTTCACGACTTCAACTACTCGAGCCGGGATGAAGTGATGTCCCTGATGAAGGGCAATGCTTCGGGACGGGTGAAGCGGTAGGGAAGGGCCGCAGAGACCGCGCCGGTCCATCATATACTGCCCCGCGGCCGGCAATGCTGGATTCAGAAGCGCTGCGCAGCGTTACCTTGCACAACGCCTGTCCGGCCTGGCGAATCAGACCGGCACAGGCTGTCAGCTGCAATAGGAAGCTGGATGCCCGGAGTATACCGGGTGTCCAGCTTCTTTCTGAAGGGACGCTAAAGGGGCAGGTGCTGATTTTTTTCTTGCAAATTAACCACTAAGTGGTTAAAATACAACCATGAAACGGCGAAATATCATTCAAAGAATATATGAAAGTATGGAGGATACACCTGTCATCCTGCTGCTGGGACCGAGGCAGTCGGGGAAGAGTACTCTTGTGATGTCGATCGCCGAAGCCTCCGAAATTCCTTATCGTACCCTGGACGATGCAACGATCCTGTCTGCAGCGGCAACCGACCCGGTAGGGTTTCTTCGTTCCCTTGGAAACCGGGCAGTGATCGACGAGGTACAGAGAGTGCCGGAACTTCTGATAGCAATAAAGGCTGCAGTTGATTCGGATCGAAGAGCCGGACGATATATATTGACCGGCTCTTCCAATATCATGACCCTGCCCCGTATCTCCGAATCTCTGGCTGGCCGAATGGAACTCCACTTTCTCAGACCTTTTTCCCAGGGAGAGCTCACAGAGACCAGAGACTGCTTTATCGATACAATATTTGAAAAAATACCTGAGATCGGCGGAGAAAATTCGAGGAGCAGCCTCGTATCGAGAGTACTGCGTGGGGGATTCCCGGAGGCGGTTACACGGGAGAAAGAAAAGCGCCGTGAAGCATGGTTCAACTCATATGTATCAACAATCCTCAGCCGGGATGTGAGGGATGTGGCCAGTATAGAAGGCCTCTCTGATGTTCCTCGTCTATTATCTCTCATGGCTTCAAGGTGCGGTAGTCTGGTGAACTTCTCCGAGCTCTCCAACAGTACGGCAATTCCCCAGTCGACTTTAAAGCGGTACATGAAGATCCTCGAGATACTTTTCCTCTACCAGCCCCTCGAGGCATGGTCATCCAATCGAGGGAAACGGCTTATAAAATCGCCGAAGATACATCTGGTCGATACAGGGCTGACAGCTGCACTGGCAGGTGTGAGTGAATCACGGGTATTCAAAGACAACCTTGTCTTCGGTCCGCTTCTCGAGAGTTTCGTTATAAACGAACTCCGGAAACAGATGTCATGGGCAGAACAGAGCTGCCGTTTGTATCATTACCGGTCGAGTTCGGGAAGGGAGGTCGACGCGGTCCTTGAAACCACCGACGGCCGGATCGTCGGAATAGAGGTAAAGGCGGCAGCATCGGTGAAATCACCTGACTTTCGAGGTCTCCAGTCCATGAAAGAAGATGCGGGAGATAGTTTCGTTCATGGGATTATTCTGTATGACGGCAATATGAGTGTTGGTTTTGGAGATCGCCTCGCAGCTGTCCCGATTTCCGCTCTGTGGGAGCCGTGTTACAGTCGGTGAGAAGTAAAGGACGGTCGTCGGCCGGAGGGACGGCTTCTCTTGATCCTACTTGAGGGTCAGGTTGTAGACGCCGTCCCAGGTCTTGGGCGGGGCCTTTTTAATAAACTTATTGCAGCGTTTCAGGTAAAACTCCGCAGGACCGTCCTCCGGAATCATGTCCAGCACCTGTTTGAAGTAGTCCCGCGCCTCCTTCCACTTCCACTCTTCGAAGAGTTTCAGGCCTTCATCGAAGATCTCGATGGCTTCTTTCATCACCGAGGAGACGTCGCGCTTTTCATCCACCAGTTCGTACAGCCGAACAGGTTCATGGATGCCGACGACCCGGACCCGGTCGAGCCGGCGGGCGGCGAAGTCTTTGCCCCCTTCGAGGTAGGTCGTTTCACTGGCGAGGATCCAGGTGCCGTACTGCTTGTTGACTCCTTCGAGACGCGAAGCGAGGTTGACGGCGTTTCCCATGATGGTGTAGTCCATCTTCTGGGCGGTGCCCATGTTCCCGACGACCATCGGACCGGTGTTGATCCCGATACGGGTCAGGACCGGCGCGGGGGAGAGTTTTTTATCAAGAAAGCGTTTGTTGAGCGCTTCCTCCGCCTTTTTCATACGGACCGCCGCCCGGCAGGCCTTCTCGGCGTGGTCCTTGTAGTCGACAGGGGCGCCGAAGAAGGAGATGATGGCGTCGCCTTCGTATTTGTCGATCGTTCCCCGCTGGGAAAGGATGATATCGCTCATCTCGGTAAGGTACTCGTTGAGCAGAGCCACCAGTTCGGACGGATTCAGCTCTTCGGAGATTGTTGAAAATCCCTTGATATCGGTGAAAACCGCTGATATGTGCTTCATTTCCCCTCCGAGGGCGAGCTTGTCCGGGTTGGAGAGGAGATCGTTGATGACTTCCGTCGACAGGTAGTGACTGAATACGTTTTTGATATACGCCCGGTCCCTCGCTGTTCGCAGGAACTGTATGACCGTCAATGCGACAATGGTAAAAAATACAGAGAAGAGGGGAATGAGAGGCGGCAGATATACCCCGGTGGTAACGAAGACCAGGAGATCGGCGCCGACGACGAGCAGCAGAAAAGCGGTCCCGGTGAGGATCGAAGTGGAAGGCGCCATCCGCCAGATCACGAGGGCTATGATCAGCGCGGCAATCAAGCCAAGTATCATCGAATACCACTCGGGCAGTTCGTCGAGGAATTCCTCCTGCAGAATAGTGTTGACAAGGGAGGCATGGGTCCCGACGTTCATGTACTCCTCGTCGAAGGGGGTGACCCCGATATCTGTCGTCGATGTACCTACGTGACCGATGATAATGAAGGAGCCCGGCACGGCCTTCTCGAGGCGGTCCCGGGATGCGGCGAGCTTGTCAAAGACCTCTCTGCTTGCCGAAAAAACTTCCGGCACCTCGGCCCGGATGGCCCGGTAGATTTCGGTGCTCTCTTCATCGAGCTGTCCGGAGGAGAGGGCGTAATCGATGTCATCCCCTATCGCCTGCTCGGCGGGACCGTCGAGGAAGTCACCGACTGCGGAGAAGAAGCTGCGCCTGACCTCTCCGTATTCATCCATCTGCTCCGGATCTCCTCCCTCTTCGACATCGGTTCGTATCTGTTCGGCATAGCGGTAGGCATCCATCAGGGGAAAGTCCCCCTGGTGATATTCGAGATAGCCCGCGTTTTCCATCACGGTGAGGTTCTCGATGAGCCGCTGTTCGAGCTCCCGGTTGTAGACGAGTTCGTAATAGCTGAGGTGCCGGAAGCTCTCTTCGTAGCTCTTTTCGGGCCAGTGGATAAGTATGTGTCCCTGCCC
>JBNGED010000107.1:0-7444 GCA_049975605.1 Sediminispirochaetaceae bacterium
GCCCGCGATCAGGCCCTCGGCAATCCGAAGATGGAGTTCAAGTGGAACACCATGGTTGACTCATTCGAAGGCGAGGAACATCTCGACACGGTTGTTCTGAAAAACCTGAAGACCGGCGAGATGGATCCGGTCAAAGTCGACACCTGTTTCGAATTCATCGGGTACGAACCTAACACCGAGATCTTCAAAGGCGTCCTCAACATGAGCAAACAGGGTTACGTGATCACCAACGAAGAGATGGAGACCGGAGTCTCCGGCGTATTTGCCTGCGGCGACGTTCGCGAAAAGAACCTGAAGCAGGTAGCTACCGCCGTCGGAGACGGTGCGATCGCCGGTGTGAATGCGGAGAAGTACATTGCCGAGGAAGAGGTCTTCGAGAACCAGATCATGCAGAAGGAAAAGGTCGGCCTCATTTACATCTATTCGGCGATCGATGCCCCGAGCCGCGAACTGCTGCCGGTGATGCAGGAGATCGAGAAGGAGTTCGAGGACGAGGTAAAGCTGAATGTAATCGACCTGTACAAGGGCAAGTCCCTTTGCGACCGGCTAAGCTGCGACATTGAACCGATGACAATCTTCTACACCCTCAACGGCGAAGTCTCCGCCGTCAGCACGGACTGTTCGGTACCGGCTGTCAAGAAACAGCTGAAGGAACTGGTGGCCGAAAAGGCGGCTGCCAACGCCTGATCCTGATTCACCGTTCAATACCGGCGCGAACCGGGTAAAAGACGGGGGCTGCCTGCTTAGCAGGCAGCCCCCTTTTTTCAGCCTTTTTTTCAGAAATATATCCCGCCTTACTTGAAGACCAGTATCGCCCGCGGTTCGAATATCTCGAAGGTGAACGACTCGGTAAAATAGAGGGTCACGGTCTTGGTCGTGTGAGCCGAGTATCCGATCGACAGGTCCTGACCGAGGGTCATTTCGAAGTCGCCTCCGCGGGCTGAGACCAGTATCGGCTTCTTGAGAGCCCGGGCCGGAATCAACTCTCCGCCGAGGATCTTCTCGATATGCTGCTCGAGGGGCATCCCCTTCACATACCCTTTCATCTGCTGCCACACATCAAGAGGGACCGCCAGGTTGTAGGGTCCTTCGATCCCGTTCTGCATGAGACGAGCGACGCCTGTCGACACGGCCTGGGCCATTTTCTCCGGTTCGCCGGGGAATTCTACCGCCCCCGATTCGCCGGCGGCGGCAATCCCTTCGATACCGGCTTCTTTCAGTCCATCGTAGAGCACGCCGTCTTCGAAGGCGGCCACTTCAGCGGCAGCCTTTTCGAGCACGTCCAGGTCAACGTCTTTGGCTCCCCTCGATGCGTTGTCAAGCTCCCAGACGTTGAGCTCGAAGGGTACCCTGAGCTCGAGGAGGGGTTTGACCATATAGAGTCCGTACGACACTGAACCCTTCGTTTTTATCTCGCCGAGACGGCCGCTGCTGACTGCCTGGTGGCCCCAACCTTTCGGTGAAGAGGCCCCTACCAGGAAGCGGGCCGACAGCGCGTTTTTCAGGTAATCCGATGCCAGGCTGTCTATTTCGCCCCACGCGGCATCGGAAATCGGTGCTGATGATCTTCGCAAAATATCCATTTCTACCTCCTTTTTCCGCCGATTCCCAGGTCGGAGTTCCCTCCCGAACCGGGACTTGCACTTCCTTCTCCGCCTTCCATGTTCTCCTCGACCTTGGTAATGTCGCCGTTCGAAAAGAGGAACATCCGCAGGTTCTCATCCCAGGCCGGCATGTTACGCCGGAGCCACTCCAGGGCCATACAGGCGTGTTCGATCTCCTCATCCCGGTTATGGGCCATTATGGCGGCCAGATCCGGATCATCGGAGGCGTCTACCCGCTGGTTGTACCAGTTGACGGCTTCGATCTCCTCCTTGAGGCTGTGCAGTGCACGGGAGATGTTCTTCGTTTCGGACGACAACCCGTCCATCGCTTCATGATAATCTGACATATACTTTCCTCCTTCATGTATGTCCTAAATGTAATAACGAAACGGTTGAGTTCAAAATCTACGCTATAAAGAATATGGGATAATAAAGGGGTTTTCAAATTTCCTGGGTATTCCGGCTGTCGGTCCCTGCTATCCGCCGGTCCCTGCTATCCGCCGGTCCCTCGGCGAACGAACAATTTTTTGTTCGTTCAGCAGGCAGTCCGGGCCGCGGGATTCAACCGAAGCGCCGCAGGTCCCGCCGGTAGAGGAAAATCCCGGGCCACAGCATGAAGAAGGTGATCACTTTTTTCCCGGAATCCCTGAAGATCTGATCAGGAATGACGCCGGCATGCATGGCGAAGCGGACATAGTTGGCACAGGCCCGTATCCGGTGGGCCAGCGGCAGCCGCTGCATGGAAAGCTCGTTGTAGTAGAGGGCCGCAGCCCGCGGACTCCCGATCCAGCGCCGAATATCCCCGCCGCCGGGATCATCAGGCGAATCAAGGACGGCAAAGGGTTCATCAAGGTAACGGGTCAGCGCAGCTGTTCCGATACGATTGAGGACCAGTTCCAGGGGGGCGAAATCCTCCCCCTTTATCTCCGGGAAGGGGTGCTCTCTGAGGGCGGCGGTCGCGAGGAATCCAATCCGGGAACCGCTTATTCCGTAGTGCGTTGATATCTCGACGTGGTTCGAATCGAAGGGGGATGCGGGAAGGCGGCTGCAGGCCGGGGTACCGTCCTGATACGTCACAGCTCCGGCAATGGAAACAAAATAGCTCCGTTCCTCCTCCGGTACGGTGTCCCACCAGGAGAGCATCCTTTCCAGCGCCTTCGGCAGCAGCCGGGTGTTGTCAGGCAGGATGAGGAAGAACCGTCCGCCGGCCCTTCGCACCGCCTCATTCACGGCAGCAGGTTCTCCGGAATACTGCCTGTCCAGAAAATGTACCGCGAAATCCGACTGACCGAGGTCATCCATGGTTTTCTTAATAGCCGGAGTACGGCCGCCGCAGCCGATAATCCACTCGAAATCCCTGAAGCTCTGCGCAGCAAGCGCGGCATGTGTCCGTGTCAGACTCTCATGCATGAAGCCGGACTCCCGCGCAGCTCTGGAGAACCAGGAGAACAGAGAAAATGTATATCTACTGTCTACCGCCATATCGTTCATCCTAAAGGGAAGATTATAAAAGCGCCGCCGCACTGCCGCCGCTTTGCCTGCGCTGTTTTTCCTTCACGTATAACAGGACCAGGGCCGCCGCGCCGAACAGGGATATCCCGGCCGCCAGAGGCCAGACCGCTCGAACACTGACAGCCTCGACATACTGTCCCATCACCGGCGGACCAAGGGCGAAACCGGTACCGATGATGATAGGCAGGATGGAGTTGAACCGTCCGCGGTGGCTGATGGGAGTGTGATTGGCGATGTATACGTTCGTGTTGGTGGCCTGCAGGATCTCGCCCAGCGTCCAGATAATGGTCGACAGGGCGAAGAGCCACAGACTGTGAAAAAAGTAGAGCACCCCGAACCCGATGGCGAAAAGGACCGCCGAAAAGGCCACATTCAGAACCGGCTTCACCTTCCTGGTGATGCTGACGAGGGGCGTGGTGCAGAAGATCACCACGAGGGCGTTCACGGTCATCAGGGTTCCGTAGAAGAGCGGACCCTGCTCCTGGAAGAGCTCCTTCAGCTGCAGCGGGAGGCTGAAGGTGAACTGGGAATACACGAAGGTGAGCAGAAGCGATATGAAGGAGAAGGCCAGCAGAAAAGGCCGCTTCAGAAGAACGGGTACCAGTCCTCCCGTTTCGGCCTTCTCGTCCGAATCTTCGCCGCCGTGGTTCTCCATCTCCTCTTCGCTGGGCTTGGACTCCGGTACCAGCATGATGACGAAGGCCAGAGCGATAAAGGTCGTGACGGCATCGCCGATAAAGAGCCACGGCAGGGCGTGGGTGAAGAGAAATCCGGCGATCATCGGTCCCACCGAAAAACCGATGTTGTGCCCCAGGTAGAGCAGGCTGAATGCCGACTGACGCTGCTCGCCGCTGGTCATATCGGCCGTGATAGCCTCGTGGGTCGGATTGGCCGCTCCGAAGAAGAAATGGGACACAATCAAGAGCCAGGGAACGATCGGCGAATTCCCGAGAAATGCACAGGGTATAAAGGCAACAGCCGCCATTCCCTGGGTGCCGACCAGCACCTTCTTGCGGCCGATTACATCCGCCAGCTTCCCGCCCATCAGGGAACCCGGCACGTAGGCTACCGACAGGAAGAGGATGAACATACCCGCCGTCGCGCTTCCGTATCCCAGACGCTGGGTGAGGAAAAAGGTGAGAAAAGGATAGACCAGGTTGCCGACGGCATTGATGATCTGGGCGACGAAGAGGACGTAGATTCCCTTCGGCAGCCCCCTGTAGATCGAAAAATGCGCCGTCAGCCGCTTCACCGCTTTTTGCATGATTACAGTCTCTCAACTCCTCCGAGACGATCGGCCCAGTTCTCGGGCCACCGCAGGTAGTACCGGTCTTCGTTCATGATTTTCAACCGGGAAAAAATATTCATCCCGATGGAAGGCAGGCCGACGAGAGGCAGGTACAGTGGACCGAGCCGCCGCGACTGCAGCGTGTGTCCCCACTCGTGCGGAATACATTCTATCGCCTCGGGGTGACCGTACACGATAATGTAATCCCCGAGAGAAATGCCGACAGGTGCCCGGGTGACGTATACTCTCGCACCGCAGTAATCCTGATAATACCGGCATGAGAGAAGCCGCACCAACAACAGACCGACTATATGCTGGGGCAGCTGCCAGAGGTACAGCAGCACCCGCCACACTTTTTTACCTGACATAGAAAGTCTCCGCGCGCTGTAGAATTCAGACCGCCATACTGCCTTAAAACGTACTTTTTTTCAAGTGAAAAAAATAGAGCAGTAGACATGTTCGAATCCTGCTGGTACTGTTCTCCTGCCATGAATTCGAAGGCTTCCCGACTCTCATCATCTACCTATCAGCGGCTTCTCCTCTTTCTCTGCTTCCTCGCCTTCATCAGTCTCGGACTGCCCGACGGACTGCTGGGAGTTGCCTGGCCTTCCATCAGCAGGTTCTTCGGAGTTCCCATCAGCAATCTGGCGGTACTGCAGGTCGCCTTCACCATCGGCTTCCTGCTCTCCAGCACCAACGCCGGCCGTCTGACCCGCCGCCTCGGGGTCGGCAAGCTCCTCATCGCGAGCAACCTGTCCGCTGCCGCCGCCATGACCGGCTACGTGGTTGCAGGCCGATGGCCGGTGTTTGTTGGAGCCACCATCGTTCTCGGTACCGCCGGGGGCGCGGTGGATGCCGCTCTGAATGCCTATGCCGCCGGTCGGTTCAGGAAGGAGCAGGTCACCCTGCTGCATGCCTTCTACGGCTTCGGCGCTATGCTCGGTCCGGTTATCATGCGCCGGATACTCCAGCGGGGAGATCCCTGGCAGCGCGGATACCTGACGACCCTGGTACTGGTAGGTATTCTGCTGATCCTCTTCATCCTGAGCAGGCGATTCTGGTACCGGGACGGTTCTCAGGCTCCCCGGACTTCCCGCAGGGATTCCGCCGGCGCCGGTTCACGGTCCGGCGCTCATGGTTCCCGGGCAGCTGTTCATTCAGTTCCTCTGTCCACCCGTCTCGTCGGTATATCGCTCTTTCTCTTCTATACAGGTCTCGAAGTAACGGTAGGGGCGTGGAGTTTCAGCCTCTTTACCGCCGGCCGAGGAACGTCTCCCGGGACTGCCGCCCTCTGGGTGGGTATCTACTGGGGGGCGCTCACCGGCGGCAGGCTCTTCTTCGGATTCTTCGGGAGCCGCTGGAAGACCGGGTCCATCGTCAGGATCATGCTCATTGCCCTCGTATCTGGAACTGTTATGCTGCTCCAGCCGTGGTATGCTCCCGCCGCTCTCGTTTCCCTGCCTCTCATCGGCTTTGCCTGCGCTCCGCTCTTCCCGATGTTCGTCACCCTGACCCCCCACGTCGTAGGGGACCTTCATGCACCCGATATCATCGGACTGCAGGTAGCCTCCGCCAGTCTCGGGGCGGCTGTCATTCCGGGTCTGGTCGGCGCGGCGGTCGAGCTGAGTTCCATCGAAGCAGCCGCCTGGGTAACTCTCCTGCTGGCCCTCCTGATCGCGGGCACCTACCGGAAGTGGGTAAGCCGGTCTCAGTTCTTCAGCGCCGGCGGTTTAGGGCAGGACGGCGGTTCCGGCTGAAGCGGCCTGCCCCTCTGATTTGAATTATTACAAAATTACTAGTATTTTATACATATGAAAAAGGAACGCTACCTGAACCTGCACGGAGCGAACTGCGCTTCATGCGCCTTTGCAATTGAAAAATTCGGACGCCGTCTCGAAGGCGTCGCCGACATACAGGTTGACGGTCTCAACTCGCAGGTGAAGGTCGACTTCGACATCGAAGAAGAAGAGCGGCAGAACAGCACCCTGAAGAGTATCGTGGACCTCGTCCGCCGGATCGGATACGACGCGGATATCCGCGGCTAAGCGTATTTTCGATCGGACCGGTTTTCAACCGGTCTTATTTCCCGTATACTGAGGCAATGGCGCCTATCGTTATCACGGGAATTGCCTTCAGTCTCAGCTTCGACGCCTTTGCGGCATCTCTCTGCAGCGGCTGCGCCCTCCAACGGCCTACCGTTTTTCAAGCCCTCAAAGTGGGACTGTGGTTCGGCGTCTTCCAGGGCCTGATGCCGCTGCTGGGTTATCTCAGCGGAACCGCCTTCCGTACCAGCATAGAGAGCTGGGACCACTGGGCAGCCTTCGGGCTCCTCTTCCTGGTCGGCGCCAGGATGATATACGACGGCTACCGCAGTTCTGCAGGCTGCAAACCGCCGGATGAGGATGTCATCATGCACCCGGTCCGGCTGTGTCTTCTGGCAATAGCCACGAGTATCGACGCATTCGCCGTGGGACTCGGCTTTGCCGTGCTGCACTATCCGATCCTCATCCCCGCCCTGGTCATAGGAATCATCACATTCGTCATGAGTACCATCGGCCTGAAGGCAGGATCGAGACTGTACGTCATACTGGAAGACAAGGTCGAGTACGCAGGGGGAATCATTCTCATCCTCATCGGTGTAAAAATTCTGATCGAGCATCTCAGCTGATGTAGCTGCGGATCGTCCGTACGGTGTCGGCGGGAATTCCCTGACATATCCACATTCCGAGATGTTCGTAACCGCCAGTTTCCTGCGTGTACGGCAGGAACTCGAAGTAGATGCCGGCCCCCGGTCCGTTGTGGACCAGCATATTGTAGGCCGGTTCCTTCCCGATCTTCGGCATGATCGCCAGGATCGCTGAGATTGCATCCTTCATCCCTTCAGCCCCCGCTTCGATCTCACCCTTTCCCAGTTCAGCCAGGTACTGCTTGCCTACGTCCTTCATGATGAGCATCATGTTGTACGGCCGTTTCATGAAATAGGGAACCAGCAGGACCGCTTCGCCGTAGTCCTTTATCAGCAGTTCAGGAGGATTCGTAG
>JBNGED010000108.1:0-7441 GCA_049975605.1 Sediminispirochaetaceae bacterium
CTTCATACCCTTCCGGTATTTCGAGTGTCACGCCGGTTGGAACGATAGCCCGCTGTCCCGCCTTTATTACGAGCGGTTCGGAGAGAAAAGCTTCAATGTCGGCTCCGGAAGCTTGAGCCGATGAATACACTGGTGTTTTTCCCGACTCAAAACTTCCATGGACGACGATTTTGTTCATGAATCAATCTCTCCGTCGATTGTGCGGACGTGATGAACGATCAGACCTGCCGCGGCTGTCGCGGCTGTCGTGCCTTTCGTGCCTGTCATGTCTGTCGTTTCTCTCGCCGCCGGATGAGCTGGCTCCATCAGGATCGATCGCATCGATATAGCTCAGGTTGAGACGGCCCATGCGGTCGATTTCAACAAGCTTGACGGGGATCTCCTGGTTCATTTCGAGAACATCCTCGACCGAGTTGATTCTCTGCCGCGACAGCTTGGAGATGTGTACGAGGCCCTCTTTACCGGGAAGAATCTCGACAAAGGCGCCGAAATCCATGATCCGTTTCACAACACCGTTGTACACCCTGCCGACTTCCGGGTCCTCGACAATCATTTTGATCATTTTCTCGGCTTCCTCGGCCTGTGCCTGGGTCTTACCGTAGATCATGATCTTGCCGCTATCGTCGATATTTACGTCGGAGGAGGTCTGTTCGGTGATGGACTTGATCATCTTGCCTCCGGGACCGATGACTGCTCCGATCTTCTCTTCGTCGATCTTCATGGTAATGATCTTCGGAGCGTACTCGGAGAGGTCCTCCTTGGGGGCTTCGATGGTCTTGTTCATGATCGAAAGGATGTGCAGCCTACCCTCACGCGCCTGTTCGAGGGCCCGTGACATGAGGTCAGCGCTCACACCCGCGATCTTGATGTCCATCTGGAACGCGGTAATGCCATTCTCCGTGCCGGTGACCTTGAAGTCCATGTCTCCCAGGTGATCTTCTTCACCGAGAATATCGCTGAGAATGACTGCCTTGTCTTCGCCGGAGATGAGTCCCATGGCTATTCCTGCTACGGGCTTCTTGATTGGTACCCCGGCCTGCAGCAGAGACAGTGTCCCTCCGCAGACTGTCGCCATGGAGGACGAACCGTTCGATTCCAGGATCTCCGAGACTATGCGGATAGTGTATGGAAAGTTCTCCTTGGCGGGCAGGACTCCCTTGAGAGCGCGCAGCGCGAGGTGACCGTGTCCGATCTCCCTGCGCCCCGTACCCATACGTCCGGTTTCCCCGACCGAAAATGGCGGGAAATTGTAGTGGAGCATGAAACTCTCGTAGCTCTTGTCGCCGTCGATGTTGTCGAGCATCTGCTCGTCGTGGGTGGTCCCGAGAGTCGTAACGGCAAGTGCCTGGGTCTCTCCCCTTGTAAAGAGGGCGCTCCCGTGTGTACGCGGAAGAATGTCGATCTCACATGTGATGGGACGGATCTCTTTCGGATCCCTTCCATCGGTTCTGATCCCTTTCTCCAGAATTGAAGAGCGGACGACCTGGGTCTCCATCTCTTCCATGAGCTTATTGAAGAGTCCTTCGTTCTCTTCGGTTATTGCATCGGCATACTTCTCCCGGGTCTCTGCAATGAGTTCAGATATTGCTTTGCTGCGGTTGTGCTTGCCGATTACGAAACATGCCGTCTCCATCTTCGGGTAGGCGTAATCCCAGATCTCCTGGGACTGATCGAGCTTCTGCTCCGTCTCGACGAGTGGGAGCTTCTCTACTCCAACCATCTCGGCAAGCTTCTTCTGTACACTGCAGATTTCCGCGATAATCGGCTCGGCGGTAGTGATTGCCTTCACCATAATATCTTCGGACACTTCCTGAGCGCCCCCTTCTACCATGGTGATGCCTTCTTCCGTTCCGGCCACGACGATATCGAGGCTGCTGCGGTCTATCTGATCGAAGGTTGGATTAATGACTAATTCGTCGTCGACCATAGAGATCCTGACAGCGCCGACAGGCCCGTCGAAGGGGATGTCGGATACCATCACAGCCGCGGAAGCGGCTATCATGGCGACAATGTCGGTAGGATTGATCTGATCGGCGGATATTACCGTCGGTACGATCTGAATCTCCCTCTTGAATTGCTTTGAAAAAAGCGGCCGCAGAGGGCGGTCGATGAGACGGCAGACAAGGATCTCTTTATCCTTCGGCCGGCCTTCGCGTTTCAGAAAGCCCCCTGGAATTTTTCCGGCAGCGTAGTATTTTTCATTGTATTCAACCTGCAGGGGAACAAAATCTATCCCCTCCATGATATTATTACCGGCACAGGCGGTTGCCAGAACGGCGGAGCCGCCGTATCTGGCGAACACGGCGCCGTTGGCCTGCTTGGCCATACGTCCGGTCTCTAAGATAAGTTCTTCATTACCAATTTTTATACTCAATTCATGAGCCATATTGTATTTTCCTTTATTTCCTTAAGTTCAATTTCTTCAAAATAGCACGGTAACTCTCAAGATCCTCCTTCTTCAGGTACTTGAGCAGGTTCCTTCTGTGACCTACCAGCTTGAGCAGACCGCGCCGGCTGCTGTGGTCCTTCTTGAAAGTTCTGAGATGTTCGGTCAGTTCTTCGATCCGGGCGGTCAACAGTGCAATCTGCACTTCAGTGGAACCGCTGTCATTCGCATCCTTACCGAACTCCTTTATTATCTCCTGTTTCTTTTCTTTAGCAAGCATGATTTTTTTCTCCTTTGCTCGTTAGTGTGTCTTCAAATTCGATACAAACCGCATCTTCACCGCTCCTATGATTCCACCGGAGGCACTCGTCGTCTATCATGAGGCTAGCAGGAAAGGTTTGCGAGGGAGTGTGTATATGAACCGGATAGACTCCCGGAGGCGGAAGCACCTGGTTCAACCCCATCTTTTCAATTGATCTATAATCGACCTCAATATCTTGAGGAATATCGGCCAGGTCCAGCACGAAGGAACGGTCCATCATCCTGACGGCCTCGTTCACCTTCCCTTCGCGCACTGCAGCCCGTATCAGTGTGCTGCTAATTGTCGCTCCGTTCAGGCTCACGGGTTGCGCAATATGTACATCAACGGATGAATTATTCAACATTTTCCTTGCATCATAAGCGCTTGTTCTTCCCTGATAGCCGCACCTGAAGTTATCGCCAAGCACCACATAGTTCAAATTACAGTTCTGTCGTATCTGCATCAAAAAATCGTTACCTGACAGTTTACTAAAATCGTTGGAAAAGTCAATGAGTATTACAGTTGCTATGCCTAACCGGGATAGTATTTTCAACTTCTGATGCTGTGTAGTTATATCTCCGGGAAAAAGATGCGGTTTGAGGAATCTGCGGGGGTTGTAGCGGAAGGTTAGGATGACCGGTTCGGTCCGCGGCCGGTTAACCAGCCGTTTGACAAGACTCTGGTGACCGAGATGTACGCCGTCGAATACTCCTATGGACATAGCGATTCTGCTGTCCTTCAAAGGACGGCCGCCGGTAAAAACATCCCAGGAGAGGACCCTCATCGGATACCCCCGTCCGCAACCATGCGGTATTTCCATTCAGCGCCGTTTTTTTCAATCAGGCTTATAAAAATCTCCCGGGGATCGAAAACGGCGATCAGCGCTTTTTCAGGTTCCTCGCCGAGCCATTCGGATCTGAACGGCACTCCGTTAAGGATTTTTTCAACGGGTTCTTCTCCGACCCGGCCGATTCCTACTTCGGGAAGAAAGCCGATGAATTCCTTTATTGTAAGTATGTGCCTGTCCGGATTGAAATCCTCCGGATCCACCGCATCATCGAGGGAGAAATCGCCGATAGCAGTACGTCTCAGGCTGGTCAGATAGGCTGAGGACCCCGCTCGTTCGCCTATATCTCTGGCAAGGGACCGAATGTATGTGCCTTTCGAACACTCGACTTCAACGGAAAGAAACGGTTCTTCCCAGCTGGTTATGGTTATTGATGATATGTGTACAGGGCGCGGCTGTAGTTCTACCACTTCACCGGCGAGTGTTCTTTGATAAGCCCGGCGTCCGTTCACATGCACTGCTGAAAAAACAGGCGGTACCTGCATGATGTCGCCGATAAAATGAGGAATAATATTTTCTATGGTCTCCAGTGCCGGAACGGTTGTCTCTCCGATACACTCCCCTTCCGGATCAAGGGTCGTCGTCGTCCTGCCGAACTGTATGGTACCCTCGTAGCGCTTGGGCAGACCCTCGAGGATTGAAATGAGACGGGTGCATTTTCCTGTAGCCACGAGAAGCAGACCCTCGGCAAACTTATCGAGCGTGCCGGCATGACCGACCTTTCCGTGTCCGATTGCTCTCTTGATTCTGCTCAACGCTTTGAACGATGTAATTCCAGACAGTTTATTGATAAGAACCAGGCCTGTATCTTTTACGCTCAAATATCCAGTTCCTCAATTTTCTTGATCATCTTAATTCCATATTCCACGGAATGATCTTCGATAAATTGCAGTCGCGGTGTGTTCCTGGTATGAAGATGCTTTGCCAGACGGGACTGAATGAAGCCGGCTGCGTGGTTCAGACCTGCAGCCCCTTTTTCGAGCTCGGTTGGATCCCCGAAGCTCGATACAAATACCTTTGCCGAACTGACGTCGTTTGACACTTTGACCTCTGTTATGGAAAGAGACGAAGTGACACGCGGGTCCTTGATGATCCCGTGAATGATCATCCGGCCTATTTCTTCACGGATCTGTGAGGCTATCCGATTCGTTCGTATTTCAGACATAGGTTTACCAGCTTATTCGAGGGTTTTCGCGATTTCCCTGATCTCAAAGACTTCAAACTGATCTCCCACCTTCAGGTCGTTGAAGCTCTCGATGCCGATACCGCATTCGTATCCTGCTTCGACTTCCCTGGCGTCGTCCTTGAACCGCTTGAGTGATGAAACCTTGCCGGTGAATATCTGTATACCATCGCGAATAATGTGTACGCTCGAGTTCCGTTTGATCTTGCCGTTCGTGACGTAACATCCGGCGATCACGCCGATCTTGGGCACCTTGAAGATGTCACGTACTTCGACATTCCCGATTACCTCTTCTTTGAGGTCCGGTGCAAGCATTCCTTCCATCGCACTCTTGATATCGTTCACCACATCGTAGATCACGTTGTATTTACGTATATCGATCTTCTCTTTCTCCGCCAGTTCGAGGGCTTTGGGAGTCGGCCGAACGTGAAATCCTACGATGATCGCATTCGATGTAGTCGCAAGGTTCACGTCGTTCTCGATGATTGCTCCTGCGGATGCGTGAATGACGCGAAGTTTGATATCTTTGGTGGACAGCTTCTCGAGAGCGGTCTGCAGAGCTTCGACCGAACCGTGAACATCACCCTTGATAATGACCTTAAGCTCCTGTATTTCACCTTCCTGAATGGAGTCATAGAGATTATCGAGAGTAATCTTCTTGACGTTCTGGGCTTCTCCCTGTTTTTCGAGTTCCTGCCGCTTGGCGCCGACCTGTCGGGCCTGTCTTTCGTTCTCAGTAACCTGAAAGGGCGATCCTGCGTCGGGAATGCCGGTGAAACCGAGTATTTCCACCGGGGTAGCCGGTGTCGCTTCATCGATCTTCTGACCTTTGTCATCGAACATCGCCCTTACCTTGCCCGGATATATACCGGCGACAAAGGCGTCTCCGACCTTCAGCGTCCCGCGTTCGATAATGACGGTTGAAACAATACCCCGTCCGTGATCGACCTTTGACTCGATAATCTTACCTTCAGCCCTGCAGTTGTAATTGGACTTGAGTTCGAGTATTTCGGCTTGAAGCATGATTGATTCCAACAGCTCGTCAATGCCGATCTTGTTCAGCGCGGATATTTCGTTGAAGAGAGTCGTTCCTCCCCAGTCTTCCGGAAGGAGATTATATTCGGATAACTGCTGTTTGATACGGTCGATATTGGCCTCGGGCAGATCTATCTTGTTGACGGCTACGATGATCGGAACTCCGGCCTCTTTGGCATGATTGATGGCTTCGACTGTCTGCGGCATGACTCCGTCGTTTGCGGCTACTACCAGTATAACGATATCCGTTACCTGTGCACCTCTGGCACGCATGAGGGTAAATGCAGCGTGGCCGGGAGTATCGAGAAAAACGACTTCCCCGCTGCCGGATTTGAGCTTCACCTTGTAGGCGCCGATGTGCTGGGTAATTCCGCCGTGCTCTCCCGCAACTACATCCGTACTGCGGATCGCATCGAGCAGCTTGGTCTTTCCATGGTCAACATGACCCATAACGGTAACAATCGGCGGCCGCGGTTTGAGATCTTCGGCGCGGTCATCTTCGGTCTCGATGATAGTCTCATCGTAGAGTGAGACGATGTTGACTTTGCAGTTGTACTCTGAAGCCAGTATCTCGGCCGTCTCGGCGTCAATCTGCTGGTTGATGGTAACCATCATGCCCATTCCCATAAGCTTTCCAATCAATTCGGATGCTTTGAGATTCATCTTGCGGGCAAGTTCGGAAACTGTGATAACTTCCATAATATCGATTTCTTTTGGTACCGGATTAGCCTTCTTGTGCTGAGGCTTCCGCTTGATCTGGAAATCTTTTTCCTTCTCCCTGTTATGTTTTACATGATAGTCGGTTTTCTTTTTTGATTTGAAAAACTTCTTCGAAGGGGTTTTCTTACCGAGTTCCTGTGCTGCGGGCGCTGCCGGTGCTCCTCCCTGAGGTGTTCCAGGCTTTTTGAAGGTGCGGCTCCGGCTGTCCGGGCGGGCTTCACCACGGCGGGTATCCCCTCCTCTGTTCCCGGAAGGAGCACCGGGTCCGGAGGGACGTCTGCCCCTGAAGTTTCTGTCTGACGGTCTCTGACTGTCAGGACGCCGGTCACGTCCTCCGGAAGCAGGTTCCCTTCTCGGCGGCTGTGGACGTCTTCCCTGTGTAGTATCTCTGGGGCCGCGCGTATCCCGGCCACCGTTCGCCGAACGTGTCTGAGGACCTCTTCGATCCGCCGAGGCACCCTCAGTCCTTGTTTGCGGCTGAGATTTTACAGCTGCTTGTTCGTCTTTGGCAGAGACACTCCCGGCCTGTTCCTGTTCGGGAGCTTTCCCGGCGGCTGCGCTTTCCGCCCTGGATTGTTCTTCTTCCTTCTGCTCCTTAACGGGTTTAACAGCTACCTTTTGTACAGGCTTTTTCTTCTTCCGTACGACGACGACCTTCTTCTTCTCAGACTTCTTGTCGGTCTGGTCTGACTGTGAAGATGCCGCAGCCGCGGGTTTCTTATGTTTAATGAGTGTTGCTTTCGGTTTTTCCTGATTCTTTTCCTGTTCCTCTGCCATAAAGTTCCTTTTTACTACCTCGTATATATCTAATTAAAAGAATTATTCTTCTACTGTCTCTTCTTCAGATTCTTCTTCAGATTCTTCTTCAGCTCCCTCTTCCTGGATTTCAAAGCTTAAACCTACTCCGCAGTTTGGGCAAGAGGTCATGTCAATGGTAATAGGATGCCCGCATTCAGGGCACTCGTATAC
>JBNGED010000109.1:0-7404 GCA_049975605.1 Sediminispirochaetaceae bacterium
GTTCCGTACGGCCCATTCCCTGAAGTCCGAAGCGGACTACCTCGATCTGCCCGAGATTGCCCAGGAAGCCCATCGGATAGAGACCGCCCTCGAAGGCATCAAATCCACCCACAGTTATCCGATCCGTGAGCAGTTCGATGAATTCTTTGTCTGTATCGACAGAATACAGGAGATGATAGAACTTCTGAGAACCCAGTACTCGATGAGGAAAACGGCAAGCCGCCGCAGCAGTCTGCTGGGGCTTGCCGCCCGGGTGAAGAGCGGAACGGAGAAAGAGACGCCGGCAAAGCAGGCACTCCGCCATTCTCCTCACTTCAATGAGTTCGAAAGAGTATTACTGCGGGAATCGATGGAACGAAATGAAAAGTTCTTCCGTGTCGGAGTCGAGATGGATCAAGATACTTCCATGCCGTACGCGAAGGCCTATCTGATACTGAGTAATCTCGAACAGATAGTCCAGGTTGTACATACGCAGCCGCAGTTTTCAGGAGAGGCCGAACAGATTGATAACAGGGACCTCTTTCTGGAGCCCGTGTTCTACTGTACGGGAGATGTGAGGGAGGCCGAGATATACCAGGCGGTAAATGTAGATCAGGTGAAGAAGATCGGCATATCGCCGCTGGAATATCGAAGTATACTGGAAGGCCCCAAGAAGGAAGGATCCAGTGAAGAATATCAGCCGGCCTTTAACGTACAGATCGACGGGGGAGCCCTGGATGACCTGAACAGCTACGTTGATGAACTGAAGATCAGATCGCACCGCCTGAAGCGTGATCTAAGCGGCGGTACGGACGAGATAAAGCGTCAGCTCATCATTCTGACCGACCTGGTGGACGATCTGGAAAAATTCGCCCGCAGGATCAGCCTCGTGCAGCTGTCTGAAATTCTCCAGCATCACCGTCGGCTGGTACGGGACCAGGCCCGCAAGCTGGACAAGGACGTGCAGCTGGTGCTGAAGAATTGTGACATCACCGTTGACCGCAGGGCGGCTGAACTGATATCGGAGATGGTCGTACATCTTCTGCGCAATGCGATTGTCCATGGAATCGAAAGTCCCGTTGAACGGGCACGAAAGAATAAACAGATAAAGGGAACCATAACTATCGAAGCTTCGATGAAGGATGGACAGCTTCAGGTAAGCGTTGAAGACGACGGTGCCGGAATAGATCAGGAAAAAATTCGGCAGGCCGCATATGAAAAAGGGGTGAAAGTAAAAGAAACCGGCGATTCGGATGAAATGTCACTTCTCATGTCCTATCTCGTGTATCCGGGTGTAAGTACCCACGGCGATGCGGACGCTCAGGCAGGACGCGGCTTCGGACTGGACATCGTGTATCAGAAGGTACAGCAATTCGAGGGCGGCAGCATCAGCGTCAGAACAACGCCCGGCGGGGGCACGACTTTTTCCATACGGCTCCCTTCAGGCTTTTCAATCATTCCCCTCCTGGTGGTGCGCTACAAGCAGAAGATGTATGCGCTGCCGGCTAAATATATCGAGAGAGAAATTGCAGATATAGCGGGTGCCTATTCTGCAGGGGAGAGCGGCGAAATGCTCTGGAACGGGATAAACGTCTTTACCCCTGAAGGACGGCTCTTCTACACCGATACGCCGCCGGAACAGTCAATCGGTATCGAGATCTCCTATCTGAAGAAAAAGGCGCTGGTCCTGGTGGATGAGATACTGTTCCGCAAGGAAGTGCCCGAGGACAGCATGACTCTTTACATTGCCGGAAGCCCTAATATTCACAAGATGGATTTGTACGGGGTACCTTCCGACTTCTATTACCTGAGTCCTTCAATGGTGGCGACATAAAAGGCGGAGACATAAAAAAACGGTATGCTTCTGGACGTTTATTCAAAGCATACCGTTAAGAGTAAAGGCTCAGTTGCCTTCTATTTTTTAATTCGGTTAAACGCCGGAAATCTTTAACTATTTCTGTACTGTATAATTAGAAAATAGATTCAGATGGTATTCAGCGGAACTGAAGATCTCACGATACAGGCGCAGGGAAATCGATAGAACCGATGCAAGATCGGTCCCGGAATCGTGAGTGCCTTCTATTTCGTCGAGGAGCGGGGTGAGAAGGAATGCCGCTACCTGGCGGCCGGAGACCTGAAGAATGGCGCGGTCCAGTTCATCGAGCTGCTGAAGCTGTTCGGTGAGTTCTTCTCTTCCGGAGGAAGATGGGAGGGAGTTCAGAATTCCTTCGGTGAGGCTGATCCCTCTGAGTGCGGTGGCTCTGAGTTGCTGCAGATCTCTCAGAAGCAAATCCAGCCTGGCATAGCTGGAACCCGTCTTTTCAGCTTCCTGCTGCAGGATCTCATTCAGCCTCAGTCGAAGGCGGTCTCTGATAACCGGCCAGGAGAGCTCCGGGAAAGGGAAGCGGTGGATACAGCCGAACGGTACGCCAGCTGTTCTTCAAACCACTGCTTGTAGACGACGAGACGGCGGTCGGTTGTCACCGGATTGCCGTCGAAATTTTCGGACTGAAAGGGGTCCCCTCCCTGCATATACTGATACAGGAGATGTTCGTAGGGCGAAGTTCTGCAGTTGACGGAGAAAAGACGTTCTTCGAAGTAACAGCCCCGGAAGTGGGGCCGTCCATCAGGGAATCCCAGATCGAGTCCTGCAGTTAGGATGGGATCGGCCCCGGTAAATCGGGCAAAATCCCACGCCGTCGTGGCTACCGATCCGCCTGCTCCCAGACGGTACCGGCCTTCGTTATCCCCTTCGAGAAAGGAACCGAGGGGGAAGACGGAGCCGCTGAAAAAAACGTCCAGGTATCGGTGGCGGAATACGTCAGGATGAGTGGCTGATTCGGAGATCAGAATACACTTCGATAGATCAATCCCGTCCAGATGACGGGAGTTCCAGTATTGCGGGTCGACTACGATGATGAAATCGGGGACTACTTCTATCCTTAGAAGGGCACGTGCGGCTGTGTCGCTGGATATCACTACCGACCGTTCAGCGATCCCGGGCATGAAGGGCAGGATTTCATCCAGACTGGGCCCCGCAGCGACGACGACGGCAGGCACTCCATGAAGACTTTCACGCCATTCGCCTGCATCCCTGGCGGTATTCATTATCTCGAGGTTGTCGGCGAGATTACGTGTCCAGCGCCTGCCGAAACGCCGCAGCGTGGCGGAATTTACCTGCTGACGCGACAGACGGGTCTGAAGAATGGTCTGTACCTCACGGTAGTAATCCTCGAATAAATCCAAGAGAGGCGAAAGAGGTACGATCTGGAATTTTTTTGCGGACAGATTCGAGATAAGTCCTGAAATGCCGCGGGCTTCAATACCGATAAGGAGGGAGATGTTGTCGGTGAAGAAAGGCGTGCAGTCGCGGACAGTGAGGGCCTTCAGGAACAGGGAAGCTTCCTTCTCGATAATGATGACCGGAGATTCGGGGAATTTTTGAACGAAGGCCTCCACCTGATATCCAAGCCCGAATCCGAGGAAGACCGCCGGTTCTCCAGAGGACCCGCACACTTTCGTGATCAGCCGTTCGGCTTCTCTGCGAGGATCGTGTCTTGAGTGAAGATACCGGTCCTTGAAGCTGGCAGTCGGAACACCGCTGCGGGACTCTTCGATGATAAGTTCCGGATCAGGGTCATATACATCGACAATTTCTCTCTGGAACTGTGGGTAAATCTTCCGCAGACGGGCCAGATTCGTCTGATACACGCTCATTCGAACTCCAGAATTATCTGCATGCCCCTGGTAACCGGTGTGCCGGGCTCAGGCTCCTGCGATGCGACCCAGCCCTCGCCCTTGAAGATGATGTTGATGTCATCACGGGAAAGAATTGGAAGGAGCTGACGCTTCGAGAGGCCCCTCAGGTCCGGAAGCGTTGCGCCGATCTGAATACTGGGATGGTCTTTTATGGTGACCACGCCGGAATGCGCAACGATGTTCTCATCGGCCCTGGGAATGCCGAGATAGGTTATCAGGCGATTGCCGAGCTCCCGTATCATCGGGGCGGCAATGCGACCGCCGTAGAATTCATCTCCCCTCGGAGTATCGATCACCACGTAGGTGATGAGCTGCGGATCGTCCGTCGGGAAAATACCCATACAAGAAGCCACGAAGGCGTCTTTTGAATAGGTTCCTGTTCGGGGATCGACTTTCTGCGCTGTACCCGTTTTTGCCGAAATCCGTAAGCCTTCGATATTCGCGCGGCGTGCGGTGCCGGTATCGGAAGTGACGGACTCCATCATGAGCAGTACAGCGCGGGCCACTTCAGGCCGGAGTACCTGGCGAAGCGGTTCGCGTGTATTTTCTGACAGGACCTTTCCCTCCGGAGATACAACCTGCCTGACAATGTGAGGCTGGAGGAGCATGCCTGCGTTGGTGAGCGCAGTGGCAGCCGTTACCATCTGGACCGCGGACACCGATATCTCCTGGCCGATGGCAACGGTTGGTTTCGTTCTTCCGGACCAGTTCTCAGGAGACTTGAATATCCCGGCTGACTCGCCGGGAAAGGGAAGACTGGTGGTGCTGCCGAAGCCGAATTCCGTTATCTGCTGGTAGAATTCCTCCGCACCTACCCGATCGGATGCATAGGACGCTCCCGCGTTGCAGGAGTACTGCAGAATCTTCTGCGGGGTTACCGATCCGTGTACGCCGAGACAGTTGATGTGTACCGTTTCCCCCGAGGGGAATTCATTCTCGTAGTACCCGTTGCAGAAGAACTCGCTGTCAGGGTAGACCGCCCCAAGTTCGAGGAGTGATGCAATCGAGAAAATCTTGAATACCGAACCGGGCTCATAGGCATAGGAGATCGGAAGGTTCTGCTTTGCCCGCGGTTCAGCCAGAAGAAAGGTGTTGGGATCATAGTCGGGAGCGGATGCCCAGCCGAGGAATTCACCGTTCTTTGCATCCATGACGAGTACCATAACAGAGTTGGCGTCGTGCTCTTCCATTGCCTGCTCGGCGATCTCTTCGCATATGTACTGAATATTTATATCAATTGTAAGGAACAGCTGATTACCGTACTGCACCAAAGCGTCCTGTACTGCGCTCTCATCACGGGAGGGAGAGAGTATGTGATCGTACGTCAGCTCGATGCCGTCCAGTCCTATATTGTCGGTGCCGACATAACCGATAATGTGGGAGGCCAGGTCCTCCTCGGGGTAGTTCCGTCCGTATTCCGGTTCCAGGGAGATACCCGGCAACTGACGGGATTCGATCAGCTTTCTTATCTTTTCGGTTGCGCTGGGGGATATTTTTCGCATGATATAGAGAAATCCGCTGCTCTCCTTAAATCTCTCGACGAGCCTGTCGGGATCTATGTCGATTATCTCGGCCAGGGCAGCGGCTGTATAGCTGTAATCTTCCACGTTGGGAACCCAGGCGGTAACGGAGTAGAGTCTTGTCTGGACCGCAAGAATCCTCCCGTTACGGTCGAGAATGGGCCCGCGCTCGACGGAAACCCCCGGCTTCGCCGCAGCGCCGTTCGGACGAGGCTCCAGTACCATTATCTTGAAGTACTGGGCTACCAGAAGGAGTACGAAGATAGAGAAGAGTATTATCAGTATTCCCAGTCGTCTCGTTACCGTTGACATATTTACCGTTAAAATACTACCACAGACGGATGATTCGGCCCTCTATGTTCTCTTCATCGATCAGCCCGTAATGGCGGGAATCAAATGAAACCCTGCGGTTGTCCCCCAGAAGAAAGACCTTGCCGTCGGGTATGACCCGCAGATTCAGAAGGTCCCGCTGGAAGATCTCATTCTCAGCGAGCTGGGCATCACCCACACGCATATTCTCCCGGCTGTACAGGATGACAGTGTCCGCGGCCCCCGCGCAACGTTTGACTACCGGGTATCGGCATACCGGGTCGTGAAAGTAGACGATCTCACCCGGTGAGACGCGCCCCCAGCGGAGAAGATAGCGGTGAACGAGGGGAAGCTGCAGACCATAAGCCCACCGGTAGATAATTACCGCCTCGTTGTTGTTGAGAGTCGGGGCCATCGAATTGCCTTCCACGTATTTTACATCATACATTGATACCGCCAGTAATCCTACCCCCAGTGCTATCAACACGATATGTAAAAAAGGTGATTTCATACTCTTAACTTTGTCCGTCGAAATAGTAATATTGAACACCAACTAATATTAATATGTGCTGTCTATTTTGTCGATATGAAAACAGAGGGTTATGAACTTTACATCTATTTCGAGCAACGGTATAGCTATGCAAAATATCTTTCAGAAAAGAACTCATCACGGCAGTCTGAAGCGTGCAGTGAAGAACTCTGACAAGACTGAACTTCTCAGGAGACAGCCGGTAAAAAAATGGAGGGGCCGGTGGAAGCTGCCCTCCCTCTCGTTTCGTTTTCTCGCCATGCCGACGGTTAAAATAGCGGCTGCCGGCTGTCTGATTGCGCTGATCCTCTTTGTCGGTGTCTGCATATCCCTGTCTCAGCAGCCGGCGAGAATGATGAATGAGATCGCTCTACCGCATGAAGCGGATACGATTGAGAACAAACTGCTGACTTATGTAAACCCTGAAGTCGATGCACAGGGATCCGGAGATATCAATCTGAGCGAACTTCCTATCGTCCGGTCGGTGCACACCAGGTCGTATGAAGTACGGCCCGGGGACACTCTTTCCGAAATATCGGCCGACCACGGAATCGATGTCGGTACCCTTATAAGCTTCAATAAAATAGATGATGTCCGCCGTCTGATGGCCGGTACAACTATAATGATACCTGATCTGGACGGAGTTCCCTACACGGTCAAGGTGGGAGACTCTCTGGATCGAATAGCGTTGGAATACGAGGTGAGCCTGGAGAGTATCCTGGATGCAAACGACCTGCAGTCGGCGGTCATCCAGCCTGGACAGAAGCTTTTCATCCCCGGGGCAAGTATAAGTGAATACGATTACCGGAAAGCGATGGGGACCCTCTTTGTCTATCCGGTATACGGAAGGATCACTTCCGGATACGGATACCGCAACGATCCCTTCACCGGGGTACGGAGGATGCATTACGGTATAGATCTTGCCAACCAGATAGGGTCGCCGGTGAGGGCATCGATGGAGGGGACCGTTGCCGCGATCGGGAACCAGCCCAACGGTTACGGCAGGTATGTCGTCCTCAAGCACCGCCACGGGTTCCAGACCCTCTACGGACATTTGAGCACCGTGTCGGTACGGCTGAACCAGTATGTCCGTCAGGGCCAGAAGCTCGGTGAACTCGGGAACAGCGGAAGAAGTACCGGTCCGCATCTGCACTTTTCGCTGTACAAGAACAACATCCCGATCAATCCTCTGGGAGGATACCTCTACAAGTAGGACAGAATCCCGACTCTCGAACGCCGGACCTGAATTGCAGGCCTGAATTGCAGGCCGAACCGGCAAGGCGACGAGGGGTCCGGACTGCTATTTCC
>JBNGED010000110.1:0-7392 GCA_049975605.1 Sediminispirochaetaceae bacterium
CCGCCATGTGCGGCTTCAGGGAACCGCGCGTGATTGATTCATTGTATCGGGAACTCGACTCGGACATATACCGGCGGTATGTTTCTCCGGCGGAGAGTCTGGAAAACAGCACCGCCTGGATCCGTACTTTTTTCCGTAACCTGATGGAGCTTCCCCCCGGGATGCAGCAGCGTCTGAGCGAAGAGGTCGCGAGCTGGGCTGAAGCTCATTCCGATGAGGCCCGCGCGGCATCCGAAGCTCAACTCATTCTCCGGTTCCGGCGGTTCTTCGGTAATGATGTGGGAGTGCAGGCGCCCCTTTACCTCAATGTGGTCAGCCTTCAGCCGGGTGAAGCGCTCTTCCAGCCGGCGGGTGTTCTGCATGCCTATGTTGAAGGGATGGGGGTCGAACTGATGGCCAATTCCGACAATGTGCTGCGGGGCGGACTGACCAGGAAGCACGTCAATGTCGGCGAGCTCCTGAGAGTGCTGAGTTTTGCGTCCCGGCCTGCGGACGTGCTGCACGGTGAGGACGCCGGACGGTATGTCAGCCGCTACGATACTCCCATCGATGAATTCGAGCTCCTGAGAATCCGCGCCGACCGGAAAGACACGGTGCTCAGAACCCGGCGAAGCTCCGTAGAAATGGGGATCTGTACCGCAGGGGAATTCACTCTGCGAAGCAGCCGGGGTGATGCTGCGGCGGCGACTCTGAAGGTAAGCCGGGGGGAGAGCTTCCTGGTTCCCTACGCGTGGGGAGACTATACACTGGAAGGGTCCGGAATGATCTATATCGCTGAAATCCCCGATAAGAAAGGATAAGCTTGGATGCATATCTGGATAGACGCAGATTCTTTTCCCCGCAGACTGCGCAATATCGTCCGAAAGGCCGCGCTGCGCACCAAGGTCCGGGCCGTCTTCGTTTCCGACCGTAAGCTCATGGACGTCAAAGGCTCCTTCGTCGAGAACATCGTCGTACCCCATGGATCAGGCCGGGCTGATGAGGAGATGGTCGAGCGCGTCGAACCCGGCGACCTGGCCATAACCCGGGATATTCCCCTCGCCGCGCGGCTGGTTGACAGGGGGGCGATAGTCATTGACGACCGGGGCAATCTCTACACGACCGAAAATATCCGGGAGCGGCTCTCCATCCGGCATGCAATGGAGGGCTTCAGGATGGCCGGGATCAATATTGAAGGCAGCAATCCTCCCGGGGAAAAAGAGGTCCGGCTGTTTGCCGGGGCGCTGGACCGGGAACTTACCAAACTTCTCAATTGAGCCGCCGGCCGTACGAGCCGCCGGCCGTACGAACCGCAGGCCGTTCGAGCCGCTCCGCGTTCGTAATTCCGGAGTCTAGAATTCGGCGTTCCTGACCGTCCTGGGGAAGGGGATGACGTCCCGGATATTCTGCATACCCGTGACGTACTGAATGAGCCGTTCGAAACCGAGACCGAAGCCCGAGTGCGGAACGCTGCCGTATTTCCGGAGATCGAGGTACCACCAGTAATCATCAGGATTGAGATCCATCTCCTTTATCCGCCGCAGAAGAACATCGTAGCGGTCCTCCCTTTCGCTGCCTCCGATAATCTCTCCAAGCCGCGGTACGAGGACGTCCATTGCGCGCACGGTCTTCTCATCATCGTTCAGCTTCATGTAGAAAGCCTTAATCTCTTTCGGGTAGTCGGTGACTATCACCGGTCCCTTGAAGACCTCCTCGGTCAGGTAGCGTTCATGTTCGGATTGCAGATCGCTTCCCCATGAGACGGGGTATTCGAATGTTCGGCCGGCTTTTTCGAGCAGGCTGACCGCTTCGCTGTAAGGAATGTGGGTGAAACGGGCTTCGACCACCTTTTCGATGCTGTCCCGGATTCCCTTCTCGATCCACTTGTTGAAGAAATCCATGTCTTCGGGACAGTGTTCCAGAACATACTTCAGGATGTACTTGATGAACTCTTCGGCGACTTCCATGTTGCCTTCGAGGGTACAGAAGGCCATCTCCGGTTCGATCATCCAGAACTCGGCCAGGTGGCGGCTGGTATTTGAGTTCTCCGCCCTGAATGTGGGGCCGAAGGTGTACACGTCACGCATGGCGAGGGCGTAAATCTCCGCTTCCAGCTGTCCGCTTACGGTGAGATTGGCCTGTTTCCCGAAAAAATCCTGACTGTAGTCGACCGATCCGTTCGCCTTCGGCACCTCTTCGAGGGGCAGGGTGGTCACCTGAAACATTTCGCCGGCCCCTTCACAGTCGCTGGCGGAGATTATGGGGGTGTGGATGTACATGAAGCCCCTTTCCTGAAAGAAGGTGTGGACCGCATAGCTGAGTGCGTTCCTCACCCGGGTGACCGAGCCGAAGGTGTTGGTGCGCGGGCGAAGATGGGCGATTTCCCGGAGGAACTCGAAGGAATGGCGTTTCTTCTGCAGGGGATAGCTGTCGGCCGGCGACGGGCCGACGACGGTCAGCGTCCCGGCCTGGAGCTCGACACTCTGATTTTTTCCAGGTGAAGGGACGAGAGTTCCTGAGATCTCCACGCTGGCGCCGGTCACCGCCTCCTCGAGCTGTGAGAATTCCTCCTGCTGCGCGTCAACGATTACCTGGATCCCCCGGAACCCGGATCCGTCGGTGACCTCCAGGAATGTGACGTTCTTGGAATCCCGTTTGGTCTTGACCCAGCCCTGTATCCTGATCTTCTGCCCGTTGGCTTCCATTGCAAGTATATCGCGTATGCGTTGTGACATGGTATCTCCTTCTCCCTGCGGTTCTACAGAATTAGCATAGTTTTGATTTGAAGTCAAACCGGTCTTACGGCTTGCATAATATTATGCACCGTACTAAAGTATTTTATCAATGCATGAGGAGGGGTGCTATGGGAGTATTACGGTCCCTGACAATGGAAAATCTTCTGATCGAGAGCACCGAGAGTTTCGGGCCTTTTGAATGTGTTTCATTCGTGGATGGAACTCCTTATACATATCGGGATTTTTACAATCGGGTAGTGTCGCTGCGCAGCTATTTCATTTCCCGCGGAATCAAGAAGGGAGACAGGGTGGCTCTGCTCAGTGAGAACCAGCCGAACTGGGGGGTGTGCTACTTTGCAATTACTACCCTCGGAGCAGTGGTTGTGCCGATTCTCACCGATTTCCATGCGGATGAGATCCGTCATATTCTTGAACATTCCGAAGCCAGGGCCTACTGTGTTTCGGTCAAACTGATTGAAAAGGTCCGGACCGTTCTGGATAGCTCTGACAATCCCGTTATCTGTGCAGACAATCTCTCGGTTATTCGCGCTCCCCTTGATTCCCGGAAGCTCGACAAGCCGAAGAGCGACTGGGAATTGATCGAAATCTCCGAACATCCCATCGAGAAGCTCAATTTCGTGGATGAAGAGGACTTGGCTTCCATTATCTACACCTCCGGGACGACCGGACAATCCAAGGGAGTTATCCTCACCCATCGGAACATCGTTTACGATGCAGAAGCCGCCTCGAGTATTCCCAATCTCGGTCCCGGAGACCGGCTCCTGTCGATTCTGCCGCTGGCTCACACGTATGAGTGCACTATCGGGTTCATAACCCCGTACCGGCTGGGATCGCACGTATTCTACCTGTCCAAACCCCCCGCGCCGGTAGTTCTCCTGCCGGCTCTGAAGAAGGTCAGACCGAACGCAATGCTGACGGTCCCTCTCCTGATCGAGAAGATCTACCGTTCGGCGGTGCTGGCGAAATTCCAGAAAAACCGTCTGATCAGGGTTTTATACAAACTCACTCCCGTGAGAAAAATCCTCAACCGGGCGGCGGGCAGGAAGCTGATGCGCACCTTCGGCGGCAATATCCACTTTTTCGGTATAGGCGGCGCCGCCCTGGCGGAGGACGTAGAAAAATTCCTCCGGGAAGCGCATTTCCCCTACGCAATCGGATACGGTCTCACTGAAACGGCGCCTCTCATCGCGGGATGTAACGCCCAGAATACCCGGTTCCGCTCCACTGGTCCCGTGCTGCCCGGGGTCAGCGTGAAGATCGACAATCCGGATAAGGAGACCGGAGAAGGCGAGATACTCGTGAAGGGACCCAACGTAATGAAGGGTTATTACAAGGACCCTGAGAGAACCGCCGAAGTACTGACCGAAGACGGGTGGTTCCACACAGGAGACCTCGGGGTATTCGACGGCGATGAATACCTCTACATACGGGGCAGGCTGAAGAGCATGATCCTGGGACCGAGCGGGGAAAATATCTACCCCGAGGCAATCGAAGCTCTCATCAACGAGTATGATTTCGTAAATGAATCGCTTGTGATGGAGCATGAAGGCAGGCTGGTTGCCAGGGTCCATATCGATCTCGATGCTTTCGGCGAGCAGATCCGGGATCTCGCGGAATCCGCAGGTGATCTGCCCAAACAGATCGGCGACTATCTGAAACAGCTGCGGAAGCAAGTGAACAAACGTCTGAACGTGTTCTCCCGGGTAAGTGAATTCGTCGTCGAACACCAGCCGTTTGAGAAAACACCGACCAAAAAAATAAAGAGATACCTCTACACACAACTGGGTATGAAGAATAAAATAGAACCGACTGACCAAGGGGAGCAGAATGATTCGCAAGCTGAATAACCTCCACATTCGCGACATACAGCCGCTTACTCATCCCGGGGAACTCAAGCGCCGGTATCCTATATCGGAGGAATTGGCGGAAAGTGTTTTCCAGGGACGTGAGACGATCAAACGCATACTCCGCAGGGAGGACCCCCGTCTGCTCGGGATCATCGGGCCCTGTTCCATTCACGACAGAAAGATGGCCGTCGAATATGCCCGGAGACTGAAAGAGCTTGCGGAGAAGGTCGAGGATCAGATATTCGTGGTCATGCGGGTCTACTTCGAGAAGCCGCGTACTACCATCGGCTGGCGCGGACTGATAATGGACCCCTACATGGACGGTTCATCAGATATTGGACACGGGCTGGAACTGGCCCGCAGCATCATGATCGATATTGCCCGGATAGGGCTTCCCACCGGGTCGGAGATGCTGGATCCGTACGTCCCTCAGTATATCGACGATCTGGTTTCATGGGCCGCGATCGGCGCCCGTACTACCGAGAGCCAGACCCACAGGAACCTGGCAAGCGGTCTTTCGATGCCGGTGGGGTTCAAGAACAGCACCTCCGGCAGTCTGGAACTGGCCATCAACGCCATGCAGTCGGCTACTCACCCTGCCAGTTTTATCGGTATGGATTCCGACGGGAATACCTGCGTATTTCACACCACTGGCAACGATGTCTGTCATCTCATCCTCCGGGGAGGAAAGAGCGGGCCCAACTATCATGAAGAGGATGTGGAAAACGCCGAGTATCTCATGAAGCAGGCCAGGCTCCATCCTTCGGTGATGATAGACTGCAGCCACGCGAATTCAGGAAAAAGGTCTCTGAAGCAGAGCAGGGTCCTGCGTTCGGTGACCGATCAGGTCACCAGGGGACAGAAGGTGATATCGGGTTTCATGCTCGAGAGCAACCTCCTGGAAGGCAGGCAGGAGATTCCGGAAGATCTCAGTCAGCTCAAGTACGGCGTGTCGGTTACGGACGAGTGTATAGGCTGGGAAGAGACGCAAAGGATCGTTCTCCAGGCATATAAGGCCATCAAGCATGAGCGGAGCATCGTTTCGAAACATTGAGGGCTGGATTCTTCAAGACTCTTGAGAAGGAGGCAGTGCTATGAAAAAGGCGGCAGTTCTTCTGGCTGATGGATTCGAAGAAGTCGAAGCGATTACTCCAATAGATTTCCTGCGCAGGGCAGGGATAGAGGTAACGGTGGCAGGGGTCACGGGAATGGAGATACGCGGCGGACACGGAATAATCGTGGGCGCCGATATTCCGGTGGACCAGGTCGCGGCAGGCGGTCTGGATGCCGTAGTAATTCCCGGGGGCATGCCCGGAGCGGAAAATGTCGCCGCTTCACGGGAGGCAAGAAGACTGATCGAGGAAGTATTCGCAGCCGGGAAACTGATAGCGGCGATTTGCGCCGCCCCGGCGGTAGTGCTCGATCCCCTCGGCATTCTGAAGGGGAAGAAGGCGACCTGCTATCCCGGCTTCGAAGAGCGTTTCAAGGAAGCTGCGTACCTCCCCGACAGGGTCGTCAAAGATGGTAATGTAATAAGCTCCTGCGGTCCGGGCTGCGGAGCTGAATTCTCTTTCGCGATCATCGAATACCTGCTTGGGGCAGGAACAGCGGAAGAGGTGAAGAAGAGGACCCTGAACGACCGCTGAGGTTCTGAATGCCTGCGGGTATGAAAAAGAACGGGGCCGCCATGTTCATACGAACATGGCGGCGCCTGTCTGTTAATTGAAGCCTGTTAAGTACAGCCTACTGCGGCTTCGCCACGATACTGGCGAGTTCGGGCTTCTTCTCGATGTCCTTCTGAAGTCTTTCAGCCCGGCCCTTATTCACGTAATCACTGTGCTGGAAGGAGTAGGTGAAGTTGGTGTGGACGTCGTAGTTGCCGTTCAGGAGGGCATAGGTGTCCTCGGTCATGACGAGTTCTTCGTCGGTAGGAATGATGAAGACTTTGGTATCGGATCCATCAGCGGTTATATCCGTCTCCGCGTTCCTGGTAGCTGAGAGGGCGTTTTTATCGAGGTCCGCTTTGATTCCGAGGATATCCAGGCCTTCGAGGATCCGGTGACGGATAGCGGGGGCCATCTCGCCAACGCCCGCTGTAAAGACGAGGGCATCTACCCGGCCAAGAGCGGCGGCGTATGCCCCGATGTACTTCTTGAGTCGGTAGGTCTCGATCTGGATGGCAAGTTCCGAGCGTTCGTCGCCCTTCTTGGCAGCTTCCTGTATATCCCGGCGGTCGATATATTTTCCGGTTATTCCGAGGATACCGCTCTTCTTGTTGAGCTGGGTCTCAATGTCACTGGGATCGATTTCGGCATTCTTCATCATATGGAAGACAACCGCCGGATCGAAGTCACCGCTGCGGGTACCCATCACAAGTCCTTCGAGGGGGGTAAGACCCATAGAGGTGTCAATCGATACCCCGTCCTTGACAGCGCAGATACTCGCACCGTTCCCGATATGGCAGATAATGGCATTTACTTTATGCGGGTCCTTTCCCAGAAGCGCGGCGGTTCGTTTGGTGACATAGAGGAATGAGGTGCCGTGGAATCCGTATTTGCGTACTCCGTATTTCTCATACCATTCGTAGGGGAGGGCATAGAGGAAAGCGTGCTTCGGCATTGTCTGATGCCAGGCGGTATCCATAATTGCGCAGTGGGGTACGTCCGGCAGTATTTCCTGCGCGGCTTCGATACCAAGAATGTTTGCAGGGTTGTGCAGAGGTGCGAGATTCGCTACTTCACGGAATGTCTGCAGGGCATGATCATCGATGATGACCGACTTGTTGAACTTGTCGCCCCCCTGGACCACAC
>JBNGED010000111.1:0-7308 GCA_049975605.1 Sediminispirochaetaceae bacterium
CGCCTGTCCGCAGGTCCATACCTGACAAAGGGGTATGCGCACCTTAATTTCGATTGATTTTATCAGCCGCAGTGGCTGAACCAGTTCCAATCGATAGAGGACAATTTTACCGGCGCGGCGATCGGGCTCAAGTGGACGCCGGCCGGGTTCATTCGTTTTGATTCATTCTGCGATTTTAATTTCACGGCTGATGATGCTGAAGGTCAGCTTGATTTTGATTCACTGTACTGGTATGGGCAGGCCGATGTTCCTCGAAGCGTGGGTGAAAAAATGGTGGCGGGTCCCTTCATTCGCTACGAAACAATAACGGATCGGCAGTTCTCTCCTGTGGACACGATTTTTACGGGCGGGCTCTTCTCCCGGATCGGCAAGCTCGATACAGACGGGTACCGGTTGAATGCCGAGCAGGGATTTTTCTCGAGTGAAATAGACACTGCCCTCCAGAGTACAATCGATTTGGCTGTACAGGTCTTTCCTTTTTTACTGTTCGAGCAGCGGCTGCATGCGCGTTATAATTGGTGGGACGGAAGCGATGTTTTTTTCTATCCGGGGGACTATTTCCGGGGATCGAAGGAGCGGGAACTCCTATCGGATTTTCTGATCGGGAACAGCGGGATCTCCCTGCGGGCGCCGGGATGGAAACCGACGTTCGGCGAGACGGTGATTCTGGATGCTGTTTCCGCCGGGCCGTTTTATGATTTGCGTGTGAGCGGGGCGGGTTTTGAACACATTGCAGGGTTCGCTCTGGATGTTTCACTGAGCGTGATCGGGTTGAAGCCGGTTTCGATTCATCTGGATTATGGATGGGAGAATATGGAAGATGGGGTGTTCAGCTTTTATCTAAACATCTAATAGTTTGCGGAAAAATGGTGTTTTTTGTTTGTAACTCTTTACTGTCAATTAAAATATCTCAAAAAGTAAAAGTGTACAAAATAATTCCCCACTGGAGAATAGATTATTGAGTTTTCAACACCATTTTTTGACATACTAGAAAACCTTTTGTATCATTGCCTCATGACCACCTCAATCACCTTTCAGACAGGACAGAGAGAAGAGCTGATAGATATCACCGATAGAGTAGCCGAGTGCGTGCGCGGCAGCGGGATACAAAACGGCCTCGTGCATGTATACGCCCAGGGAGCGACGGCAGCCATTATGATCCAGGAGAACTGGGATGAAAGTGTGCAGAACGATGTTATCACTCTGCTGCAGAAGATGATCCCCCGGGGTGTCTGGGAACACGACCGCCAGGATGGAAACGGCGATGCACATCTCAAAAGCGGCCTCGTAGGTCCCGGAGAGACCATACCTCTAATTGAGGGAGAACTCGGTCTCTCTACCTGGCAGAACATCTTCTTCTGCGAATTCGACGGTCCGAGGACGGAGCGGAGAGTGCTGATCACGGTACTGCCGGCTGAAGCCTGAGCGGCTCTTTGGATACAGACTCCAGGAGCCGGCCGGCTGTGAATCAACTGGGTACATCTCAGGAGAATACCCGAATAATTCTCGATTTTTCGACGAAACGGGGATATGCTTATTACCAGACTTTTCGAGGTAGGGAAAAATGAATCGACTTGTAAGATTGTTGGGGTTTGCCGCCGTGCTGCTGATAATGACCGCGCCGGTCTTTTCGGATACGGTATCTTCAGATACAGCCGGCTCCGCCTCCCTTGTCAGCACCATGGCGGAGGGGCTGCGAATTGCATACCATGAAGATCCCGAGTTATCGATCGGCGCCCGGACCTGCGTTGTGGACAATTTCACCTGGGCGGACAGCGGTATCGGTACGGCTTTTTCTGATTATCTGCGGTCGGCGATGGAGGATGCTCTGATGAGGGTCGACGAGTTCGACCTGGTTATACGGCCGGAAGATACGGCCTATTTCGGGAAGGAAGCCAGGAATCTTTTGGAAGGGGAACAAGGGACGGCGAGTTCCCTGCCTATGAGCGCCTACCGGATTTTCGGTTCATATGAGGTATCCGGAGGGAAGGTGCGGCTCGATGTAAAAATATTCAGCGAGGTGTTCAGCCGGCTGATGGCGGAATTCCCTCTGAGCATGGAGCTGGAGGAGATTCCCCGGGGGCTGGAGCTGTATCCTCCCAACCGCGAGGTGGTTGCCGATGTGTCGTCGGAGTTGAGCGATCTGTATTCGGGAGATGATGATTTCCAGGTCTTCGTGAGCACCAACCGCGGAGAGGGGGGCGTGTTTTCCGAGGGGGAATACCTGAAGCTCTATCTCCTGGCCAGCCGGGACTGCTATCTAAAAATATACCACATCGACGTGCATGGCAAGACGACACTGATTTTCCCGAACAGGTATGAAAAAAACAACTTCCTCCCCGGAAGAGAAGTGCTCGAGTTCCCGGGTTCGCGATCGCCCTTCCAATTCAGGATCGTCCCTCCCTACGGGACCGAGATGATCAAGGTGGTCGCTTCCACGAGGCAGTTTTCTTCCCTCGAGGAGGATTTCGCCGATCTCGGGTATGCAACCCGGGGCATCTTCATCGAGCAGGCTGACGAGGAGAGCACGGAGGTCATGGCCGAGGGGCTCGTGCATTTCACTATTCTGGAAAAAAAATAGACCGCGCCGCTGTCGAAACTACAGCCGATCCAGTCGAGGAGGGCCGATCCCGACGATCCAGCCTGCTCAACTACACGGTCTGCGCCTGATACTGGAGCCGATAGAGGGTCGCGTATAAGCCGTCGCTGGCGAGCAGCTGTTCGTGGGTTCCCTCTTCAGCGAGACGGCCTTCATTCAGGACGAGGATACGGTCGGCATTCTGTATGGTGGAGAGGCGGTGGGCGATGACTATTGCCGTACGACCCTCCATGAGGCGTTCGATGGCGGCCTGGATGAGCCGTTCGGTCTCAGTGTCGATACTGCCTGTAGCTTCATCGAGAATGAGGATACGCGGATCGTGGGCGATTACCCGGGTGAAGGAGAGCAGCTGCCGCTGACCGGTGGAGAGGTTGGCACCCCGCTCGGAGAGATATGTGTCGTAGCCCCGGGGCAGCTGTTCGATAAAAGGAGCGGCCTGGACGGTTTCCGCGGCTTCCCGTATCTTCTCTTCAGGGATGTCCGCCCCTAGGCGGATGTTCTCCGTGATGGTCTCGGCGAACATGAATACGTCCTGCTGGACCGGCTGCACCGCCCTGCGGAGTTCGGCGAGAGGGATGTCCCGCAGTTCAACGCCGTCTATCCTGATCTGTCCAAATTGAATGTCCCACATCCTGGCCAGGAGATTGGCGATGGTCGTTTTTCCGGCTCCGGTGTACCCGACGATGGCTACCGTCTCGCCGGGCTGGATTGTAAACGAAAGGTCCCTGAGGACGGGTTCGTCGGGATTGTAGCTGAAGTGGACGCGGTCGAACTCGATCCGGCCGGCGACAGCGGCAGGCAAGGATTTCTTCCCCGTGTCCGGGATCCGCTCTTCGGTGTCCAGAAGGTTGAAGATCCGTTCCCCCCCGGCCATGGCCGACTGCATGATGGTGAACTTCTCGGCGAAGTCCATGACCGGCTGATAGAACTTGTTGATCAGGTTGACGAAGGCGATCATGATGCCGAGGGAGACGGTCGTCTCCAGTACCATTCTTCCTCCGAAGTAGAGAATGGTGCCGATCGAGACGCTGGTGAGCAGGTTGATGAGGGGCCGGAAGACCGCGAAGACCATCATCTCGGAGAGGTTCGCTTTGAGAAGCTCCTGATTCCGCTCTGAAAAATCGGCCCGGCTGATTTTTTCCCGGCCGAAGATCTGTACGACCTCCATCCCTGAAATGTGTTCTGAAAGGAAGGCGTTGACCCGTGAGACCCACATGCGGACCCGCCGGTAGGCGTCCCGGGCCCGGGTGCGGAAGAAGAATGTCAGGATCAGGACCGGCGGCAGAGTGATGATGGTGATGAGTGCGAGCCGCAGGTCTAGCAGGAACATGGTGATGATGACTCCCGCCATCAGGCTGAAATCCCGCAGGATGGAGGTCGCCACGGAGGTGAAGAACTCGTTGATGGTCTCGACGTCGTTGGTGATCCTGGTCACCAGGGTGCCGACGGGGGTTTTCCCAAGGTAGTTGAGTGACTGCCTGATAGTGTGGCCGAACAGCTTCCCGCGGATATCCCGCATCACCTCCTGACCGGTGAAGGCCATGAGATACACCTGCACGAACATGAAGATCAGGGAGGCGGTGAGGAGACCAAAGTAGAGGATGGTGAGCTGTCCGAGGGTCGATACATCACCCGAACGGAGGATCTGTTTTTCCCGGGAGGTGAGGGAATCCATCCTGTCATGTTCGATCAAAATGTATCCGTCGATGGTCTCGAAGAGATCCGGATGGTCCTCGAGCAGGGTGAGCAGCCCGGGGTCGTCTCGAAATGGAGTGAGGTACCAGCTTTCGCGCTGATAGAGATTTTCCTGCACCAGCTCGTCCTTGATATCCGCGGAGATTTTCTCGTTTTCCGTTTCGGAAAGGTAGAGATATTCGCCGATTTCATCGGCTTCTTCGAGGAGCTTGCGCTCCCGCAGGACATCCCGGCTCCGCGGGGCGTCCGCCAGCCGGTAGCTCCTGGCGATAATGGTGTTGTCGATGGCCCGCTGCATGATGACAGGGGTTGCCAGTTCGGCGATGATGGCTACCAGCAGGGCGGCAACGGCCACGATTGTCGGCAGTTTATAGGGAGCGATAAACGCCAGAAGCCTGCGCATTATGACGGGGTCGTAGCCTTTGATGATCTTGTCCTGCTCCATCAGACCCTTCCTCCCGACAGCTGCTGCAGCCGGTAAATGTCGCGGTAGAGTCCGGGGGACTGTGACAGTTCATCGTGGCTCCCCTGCTGGATGATCCGTCCCTCGTCGAGAACGATGATGTGATCGGCGTGCTGAAGGGTGGAAACCCGGTGTGCCACCAGGATGTTCGTCCTGCCTCTCCTCGTGCGCAGAAATGCCGCCAGTATTTTTTCTTCAGTCTCGGCGTCTACAGATGCGAGGGCGTCGTCGAAGATGAGAATCTCAGGGTTGATCAGCATCGCCCTGCTGATGGCGATGCGCTGCTTCTGACCGCCCGACAGGGTGACGCCCCGCTCGCCGACTTCGGTGCTCCAGCCGTGTGGGAAGACGGAGAGCTCCCGATCGATGGTCGAGAGAACTGCGGCTTCATTAACCTCATCATCCTGCGCGTCGGGCCGGCCGAAGGCGATATTGTCCCTGATAGTTGCGCTAAAAAGAAAGCTGTCCTGCGGCACGATTCCGATGGAGGAGCGCAGAACGGGCAGGTCGTAGCTGCGGATGTCGGTCTCCCCGATGAAGACTGTCCCGGGGGCGGGATCGAGGAGTCGGGGGAAAATTTTCACCAGTGTGGATTTCCCCGAACCGGTACGGCCCAGAATGCCGAGGGTGCTTCCCTTTGGAAGCACAAAAGAGATGTTCTCCAGGACCGGCGGGCCGTCCTGGCTGTAATGATAATTCAGGTCCCGCACTTCGAGACCGCCGTCGGGCGCGGCGGTGATCGCCCCGGAGGGAGAGGATATACCGGGCTTTTCATTCAGGATTTCGTTGATCCGCTCCAGGGATGCGGCCCCCCTCTGCAGCATGTTGACGGTGAAGCCCATTCCCATGACGGGCCAGCGGAGCATGGTGAGGTAGGCCATGAAGGCCATGAAATCTCCAGGGGTGAATTCGCCGACCATTACCGACTGACCGCCGAAAAAGAGAAGGAAGAGGAGCGAAAGCCCCGAGATGAATGTTATCAGGGGAAAAAAGAGACCCCATATTCTCACGAGCTGCATGTTGCGGCTCACGTTGTCGTCGTTGCGCCGATGGAAGACATCCTCAACCCACGTTTCCTTGACGAAGGACTTCACGACGCGTATACCGGTCAGACTCTCCTGGACGTACTCGCTGAGGCGGGAGAATCCCTCCTGGACCAGCCGGAACCGCTGCCCGATGACCTTTCCGCCGGCCAGAACGATAATGGTGATCAGCGGCAGCGGAATGATGGTAATAACGGCCAGCTTCGGGAACTGGGCGAAGAGGATAGCGAGAATCGCAATGGTCAGGAAAAAACCGTCGATGAAAGCCACCAGCGCCATCCCGGAGGCCATCTGAATCGCCCGCATGTCGTTGGATGAGCGGGCCATGATGTCGCCGGTCTTCATTTTCTGATAAAAATCGGAGGAGAGGGAGAGGAGGTGTGAAAAAACCCGTTCCCGGAGGTCCCGCTCGATCCGCCGGCTCGCACCGTGGATGAAGAAGCGCCATCCGAAGCGGAAGAATACCACCAGCAGGGCTACCCCGATCATCATCAGCACCAGTCTGCCGATTGCCTCCATTGAAAATGTTCCCCCTGTGATGAGATTCGTGATACGCTTGATCAGCTGGGGTATGTACAGTTCTCCGGCGTCGGTGAGGAGAAGAGACAATAGACCGAAGAGGTAGAAGAGTCTATACTTTTTTAACAGGGGCAGCAGGGTGCGGAACTCTTTCAGCATTGTGATATGAATATAATACTTTTTGAGGATATACCAAAGTACCTTCCCCGTACGGATGAACGGGCCGTTCACATCAGGAAAATTCTCAAGCTGAAGACTGGAGATGTGTTCCGGGCGGGCATTCTCGACGGACCGGCAGGCGAGGCGAGTATCATCGCGGCGGATGATGACGGCTATACCCTGGAATGGACGGAGACGGGTCCGCCGGTCGGGCTCTACCCGCTTACGCTTATTACCGGCTTCGTGCGTCCGATCTCCGCCAAACGGATCCTCCGCGAAGCCGCCAGTCTGGGTGTCGGCGGTCTGATTTTTACCGTGACGGATACCGGCGAGCGTTCCTACCTGGAGGCCAACCTGTGGAAGACCGGTGAGTACCGGCAGTACCTGGTGAACGGGCTGCAGACGGCGGGCGCGACGGTAGCGCCGAAGGTCCGCCTGTGCCGCGGGCTCCAGGAAGCGCTTCAGGAGGCGCTTCCGGCCGCACCGGGGGCCTCTGCCGGCGGATCTTCCGGCGGCTCCGCCCTTGAACCTGCCGGCGAGCAGGCCGGCGGCCTATCCGGCGGTCCTTTTGGCGACCCCGCCCTTGAACCTGCCGGGAAGAGCCCCGTACGGCTGCTTCTTGACAACATCAGCGGTGAAGGCCCTCTGGCCGGTAAGAACCTCAGGGACCGCGCGGTGGTACTGGCGGTGGGATCCGAACGGGGTTGGAGCGACCGGGAGAGGAATATATTCCTGGAAGCCGGGTTCGAACCGGTGCGTATCGGTTCCCGGGTCCTTCGTACGGAGACGGCCTGTACGGCGGGAACAGCTCTCGTACTCCAGGGTATGGG
>JBNGED010000112.1:0-3030 GCA_049975605.1 Sediminispirochaetaceae bacterium
CTGCAAGAGCAGTGATGAAGATGTTGGCCTTCAGCCTCAGGCTCAGGGCGGCGAAAATATACGCGGTCAGTCCTGATGCTATTACCGCAGCCGCCAGACCGGCGAGTATACTGCCGGTCGTCCCGGCTACGGCGGCGGCGGCGAATGCGCCGATCAGCATCTGTCCTTCGAGGGCGATGTTGAGCACCCCCGCGCGCTCGGTGAACAGCCCTCCGAGAGCGGCTATGAGAAAGGGTGTCATGATCCCGGCTATCGCGGACAGCATCAGAGTTCCCCCTTTCGCGTTCCGAGTCTGGCGAATCGGGCAGTCACGAAGAACAGTACGACAGCCTGGAGGATGATGCCGAATTCACCTGAAAAATCGGAGTGCATAATCGCCGTCTCGGCCCCGTATTCGAGAAAGGCGAAGACCAGGGCCGCAGGCGGAACGAGCCAGGGGCTGGTGCGGGCGATAAGGGCGATGGCGATTCCGTTCCAGCCCATGCCGAAGGTGCAGCCCTGAATCGTCGCGTGTCCGGTGCCCATGATGTAGAAGCTCCCCGTGAGACCGTAGAAAGCGCCGCTGAGGGCCATCGGGATGAGATAATACCGCCGCACCGGTATTCCTCCGTACTTCGCGAATTCCCGGTTGAGTCCGGTAATCCGCAGTTCGTAGCCGGTCGAAGTGTGATAGAGGAACCGCTGTGTCAGGAATACCAGGAGAATCGTCGCCAGAAAGCCGGCATTCAGATGAGAAGGATTGAGAAGAACGGGGAAGCGGAACTGTTCTGCGATCTCGGGAGTCGACAGCAGAAAACGATGCGTGTCCCGAAGCGGACCCGTGACGAGATAATCGATAGTGTAGACGATCGACGAGCTGAGCAGGAACGAGGAGATCAGTTCGTCGGTATTCCATTTCATTTTGAAAAAACCGGACAGGCCGGACAGGGCGGCGCCGGTGAGAATCCCGGCCAGGGTACCGAAGAAAATCCCAGGTACGGCCCCGAACCGCGGGACCATCAGGAGGACCATAGTGGTGGCCAGGGCGCCGCCGTACACCTGTCCTTCCCCGCCCAGGTTGAACATTCCGCCCTGAAATGAAATTACCATGGCCAGACCCGCCAGCATGTACAGGCCCGCCCGGTTCAGGTAGTTACCGAAGTAGAAGCTGTTGCTGAAGGGTCCGGTGAGGAACTGGCGGAGGGTGTTCAGCGGAGTTTCGCTGATGAAGGGGACCATCGCCGTTAGAAGCAGGAACGCCGCGAGAATCGCCACACCGATACTCAGGAAGGTAGATGCAGGCCGGGTACTATACATTCTGTTTCACCCCCAGCATGAGCCGGCCGATGTCCAGTTTATCAACAGCCGCGGATTCGACGATGCTGCTGACCTCTCCCCGGTACATAACGACGATTCGATCGGCGCACTCCAGCGCCTCTTCGATATCGCTGGTAATGACGAGGATCGCCGATCCTTCCCGTTTGATGGATCGGATCTTCTCCAGTACGAACTGTCTGCCGGCCAGGTCCAGTCCCCAGGAAGGTTCTGAAAAAATGACCAGCTCGGGCCGGGTGTGGAGTTCGCGCGAGATGATGACCTTCTGGATATTGCCGCCGGACAGCCGCGACAATTTGTCTTCGGGAGAGGCCTTGATGTTGTACTGCTGCCCGAGGGCGCCGGAGAAATGTTCGATCTCCTCCCGCTTCATGACACCCCAGGAGTGAAAATCCCGGTAGTTGAGAATGATCATGTTCTCCGCCACTGAAGAGTCCATGCTTGCACCGCGGACCAGGCGCTCGGTGGGTATGTAGGCGATCCGTTTGCGTCGCAGTTCCTGAATGGAAGCGCCGGTGATGGGCAATTGCCTGTACTCGATACTGCCGGAAGTCGGGATCGTGAAGCCCGTCAGGATCTGCTCGAGGGTTTCGAGCCCGTTTTCCCTGATGCCGGTGACCGCCACGATCTCTCCGCGGGAGAGACGGAAGCTCACATCCTTCAGGGCGGGTAGATGAGCGCCTTCGTATCCGATTCTCTTGAGTTCGAGCAGGACTCCGCCGGGGCCGCCGGGGGCTCTATGGCTGCCGGGGGCTCCAGGGGCTGCGCCGGTTGTGACAGCCGCAGCCGCAGAAGCCGCGGCACCGCCCGTCCATCCGCCGGGCCCTCCGCCCACCATCAGCTCCGAGAGGCTGTCCCGGCTCAATTCGGAAGAGAGAAAGGTACCGACGGATTGCCCCGAACGCATGATGCTGATCCGGTCGGAATAGGCGAGGGCTTCCTTGAGCTTGTGCGTGATCAGGATCAGGGTGTGGCCCTCTTCGCGCAGACGGATCAGTGTCGTCCGCAGTGCATCCTGATTTTTTTCATCGAAGAGGGTCATCGGCTCGTCGAGAATAATCACATCCGCCCCGGCGAAGAGGAGCGAGAGAAGAGCGGTCTTCTGCATGCCGTCGATGCTCAGACTGTAGGCGTGCTGCTGCGGATCCATGCTCAGACCATACAGATTCATCAGCTCGCAGACCTTCCTCTCAGCCCGGCTCCAGTCCACCCATCCCCAGGCAGTTCGCGGTTCCCGTCCCATGATGATGTTCTCCAGGACGGTGAACTCCCGGACGATCTGGAGATGCTGATGGACCATGCCTATACCGGCGGAGAGGGCTTCCCGGGGTGTCCGGAACCGCTGATGAACTCCCCGTACTTCGATGCTGCCGCCGTCAGGCTGGAGCAAGCCGGAAAGAACGTGCATGAGGGTTGACTTACCGCTTCCGTTTTCCCCCACCAGGGCGTGGATTTCTCCAGGCTGCAGGTCGAAGTCAACTGAGCGGTTGGCGGTCACGCCGTTCTCCGGGAAGACCTTGGTGATCCCGCGCATGCTGATAAGGGGTGATTCGTTCATGCCCGTGCTTTTTTCCAGACCTGACTCCATAAAAAATCCCCCTCCGGCTGAGACGCCCCTACTGGGGCATCTCGAACCGGATCTCTCCGTTTACCATTTTTTCCAGAAGTCCCTTCTGGCGTATCCGCAGCTCCTCGGGGACCGTGTCGGTGTAGAGC
>JBNGED010000112.1:3040-7192 GCA_049975605.1 Sediminispirochaetaceae bacterium
GTGTAGAGCGGATCCGAAGCGATGAAAGTAACCCATCCGTCGGCCACTCCGACCACTTCGGCTTCTCCGTACCGGAGACTGCCTTCGATGGCCTTCTCCGTGATCTCTCTGGCCGCCTGTTCCTGCAGAAGAGCGGTGCTGCCGATGACCCTTCCGGGGGAATTGGCATATCCGTTGGTGTCGAACCAGTGGATGTAGATATCATTCTCCTCGGCGGTCTTGATCACTCCCTGGTTTGCGCCGCCGGCGATCGGCAGGATCACGTCCACCCCGGATTTGACCATCGACTGTGCCAGTTCGGCGGCCTTGGTGGCATCGTACCAGTTGCCCACTACCCGGAAATCGAGGCTGATCTCTTCGTTCACCATGCGGGCGCCGGCAAGAAAGCCGGGCTTGATGGCCTGGTTCATGTCGGGGTACTCCTGCCCGGCGATCAGGCCGATCTTCAGCTCCGGATTGGCCCCCGACATGCCGTTGGTCGTGACCAGACCGGCCATGTGTCCTGCCAGGAAGGCCTGCTCGTACTGGTTGTAGCGGAAGGTGTAGATCGAATCGTTCCCCTCGAGATAACCGTCGAAGAGCAGGAACTTCTGCTGCGGGAAATTTTCGCTCACCCGGGCGCAGATCTCCGGAAGCGCGGGGTTGCTGGAGATGATAAGCTCGTACTTCTCCGCTGCCGCCAGTTCGGTGACCTTGTCCCGCCACTCCGCCTGGTTGAAGCCTCCTTCGACGATTTTTACCGTGGCCTGTTCGTGCGCATCCACCGCATGGGTGACGCCGTCGGCCAGCATCTGGTAGAGGGGACTCCCCGCCAGCACGCCGGGTATGAAGACGGCGATGTCGAAGGGCTCTTCGGCCGCTGCCTCTTCCTCTGATGACCGGGCGCCTTCCGGCCCCTCCTCCGCTGATTTTTCCCCGCAGCCGCTCAGGCCGAGGGCGAGTACGAGCGCCATCGTGATGAAGACAGTTCCATACATGAACCATTTAGAGAAGCGCCGACCTCTGTTGTTTCCTGTGTGCATAATTTCCTCCTTGCATGGTACAGGATTCTTGCGAGTTCGAGATCGGTCTATCAGGGAGATACAAAAGACGGGACGGTATCCTTGCGGACACCCCATTTTCTTCTCCCTTCCAGACTTTCACTGTCGGTAACGGAATCTCACCGTTTCCACCCGTCTCACGCGGGGTTGCGGACTGTAACCGCCGGTCGGGACCATGTCCCTCCCTCGAAGAAAATACAGTATTACCATAAGTCGCCGGCCGCGCCTTGTCAAGAGCCCGCCCGCTTTTACCAGGGCCCGCCCGCTTTTACCAGGACCCGCCCGCTTCTCCAGGGCCTGCATGAAGCGGCTGTACAAAACGGACCTGATTAACTAAAGTGAGGATATATGAAAAAAAAGAGCGAACAGGTCGTCATATCCATAGATGTCGGCACCTCCTCCCTCAAGGGCGGGGCAATAGACGCCGAAGGGAAGCTCATTAACTGGGTGCGGGTACCCCTGAACGAGAAGACCGAAGGCCCCCTGGAGACCCAGCCGGCGGAAACATGGCTGAAGGCGATGGGAACGGCCCTTTCGAAGCTGCCGGAGCGCAGGCATGCGGCGGCCCTGGCCGTCAGCGGCAACGGGCCCACCGTCGTGCCGGTGAATGCATCCGGCCAGGCCCTGGATGAGGCCTCCCTCTGGCTCAACAGACGGGACGTGAGAGTGGAAGGCCAGCCCTCCTTTTTTCTTCCGAAGATCGCCTGGTTCGCACAACACAGGCCGGACATCTATGCCGGGGCCCGCTGGTTCCTCGGCTGCCCCGAGTATCTTGCATTCGTTCTGTGCGGCGAAGCGGCCGCCTTCACCCCTTCGGAAGAATTTACCCCCTATATCTGGGAAAATAAGGGCCTCGAAGCCTACCAGCTCGATCACCGCAAGGTCCCGCAGCCTGTCAGGACCGGCAAGGTTCTGGGGACACTGCGCAGGGACGCTGCTGCAGTCCCCGGCCTGCAGGCGGTCGGGGACCTGCCGCCTGACATCCCCGTAATCGCCGCGGGAGCTGATTTTCTCATGGCCCTTGTCGGCACCGCCGTAACCGGCCCCGGACGCACCTGCGACAGGGCGGGGACCTCCGAAGGGATCAACTGCTGTATGGACCGCAGGATCATCCATCCCCAGCTCCGGTGTCTGCCCCATGCCGTGGAGGGCATGTACAACATTGCCGGTATCCTAGCTTCCACCGGCCGGATATTCGAGTGGTTCCGGAGATTTTCAGGACAGCAGGACCGGGACTATTACGAGATGCTCTCCGATATCGTCAAGGTGAAGTGGGACCGGCAGCTTCCGCACTTCTATCCTTCCCTGCACCGGGGCGAGGTCTGGGAGTTCTCCCGGGGAATATTCACCGACCTCGAAGCGCATCACGGTTCGGCGGAGATGGGACGGGCGGTGGTCAGTTCGATCGGCTTCGGCGTCAGGGACCTGATCGAGACCCTTGAGGATCAGGGATGCGAAATCGGGTCTCTGAGGATTTCCGGCGGCCAGGGGAGAAACACGATCTGGAACCAGATGAAGGCGGATATCATCGGCAGAATCATCGAGGTTCCGCATATAATCGACGCCGAACTCGCCGGCAACGCTGTGGCTGCCTTTACCGCACTCGGTTACTACCCTTCTCTTACCGAGGCAGCAGAAAGGATGGTCCGTATCGATATGCAGTTCGAACCGGATATTGACCGGTATGAGAGTTATACCGAAGAGTACCTGGATTACGAGCAGCACTGTGAGCGGATTATGGCGGCCCTGAGTTGAATCAGCTGTCCTGAGTTAATTGGCCGCTCCGCGTTAAGGCATCCGGCTCGGATTAAAGCATTCGCGCCGGGTTAAGGCGCCCGCCTTCACTGCCCCCGGAACAGACCCATAAGGGCGCGGTTGATCTTCAGGACGTTCTCATATTCCCGATAGCGTGGACAGTACTTCTCGACGATATTCCAGAAATCCCTGCTGTGATTCAGCTGGTGCTGGTGGGCGAGTTCGTGAATGATCAGATAGCGCTGCACCTCGTGAGGAAGCATGACGGTCCTCCAGTTGAGAGAGATATTTCCGATGGAGGAGCTGCTTCCCCACCTGGTCCGCTGGTTCCGCAGGAAGATCCGTTTGTACGGGGTACGGAGGTCCCGGGATACCTCCTGGGCGAGGGGGATCAGGATTTTCTTTGCTTCCCGGCGGAGCCATCCGGCGATGAGGGCCTCGAGTGCCCCGCGGTCGGCGGAAGAACCGGTAAGATTGACCGATCTTCTCCGGTGGTCCGCCGTGAGGGAAGAACTTGGACCCTGTCCGGGAGTGATGTTGACCTCGTAGGGACGGCCGCAGAGATACACCCGGCTGAGGGGATCGAACTGAAGGATACCCGAAGAGGTCTCGCGGAGCTTCGAGAGGATCCACTCCTCCTTCTGACTCAGGACCTTCTTCACCTCTTTGAGGGGAGTATGTATCGGCGCGCTCAGACTTATCTTGCCGTCGAGGGATACCCTGATACGGATATGCTTCTGTCCTGCCCTGCGGGTGAGGGTGATCGGCAGGTCGGCTTCGGCTGACTTCAGCGAGAGGAACTCTGTTTTTACATTCCTTTTTTTATTCAATGAAAGCGGTCCATTTAGTTGAATTGCTGATATATTTTATTATCTTAATACACATGGGTCTATCGTTTTGTGCCTGCAAGCGGGAAAAAAATCTCTTTTTGACAGTGGTGTTGCTGCTGGCGGCAGCGGTCGCCTTCGCCGATACCAAGGTCGTCGAGGGTTCCATGCGCTTCAGATTCAGGGTCGAAAGCTCCAATTCAGAACTGCTGAATTCCTTCTTCGAATACCGCAACAACTCCAACTCTCAGCAGGTGATCGAACGGGGGCGGAACTACATCGTCGTGGAAAACACGGTCGATCTGTCTCCGCTCCGGACACGGGTCCCCTTTCCCGCGGACGGCCGGTACGACCCGGAGGAGTACGGAGAATCTCTTGACTATTCCACCAGCCGCAAGGGTATCGAGATTACGAGGGGCGGCGGAGAGCTCATCAGGAGAGAGTTCATCCAGAAAACTCCGCTCGGAGACAGCGAAATAGATCTCCTGCGAAGGAAGGCCGGGGAGATCACCTCCGGCGCCCGCTACCAG
>JBNGED010000113.1:0-7153 GCA_049975605.1 Sediminispirochaetaceae bacterium
GCTCGACTGTGTGTGCCGGGCCTGCGCCTCGAAGATGGGTTCACTTGCTGCCGCGGATAAGAACCAGCTGCCATTGTGCGACGACATGTCCGGACATCCCGGCATGAGCCGGTATCTCGCAGAGGGATACGAGATCATCACTTTTTAAAAGACCGGAGGAACGGAATGAAGAATCTGATAGTGTATTACTCGAAATACGGGGCCGGCGAAAAATGCGTTGAGATCATGAAGTCCGCCATCAGCGGAGAAACGACGGCCGTAAACCTGCGCGACGGCAAAGCTCCGGAGTTGGACAGCTTCGACAGAATCATTATAGGCAGCAACATTCACGCCGGCAGGATCAACAAAAAGGTCCGGACCCTCTGCTTCAACTCAGCCGATGCCATCCTGGAGAAGGAATTCGCCCTCTTCCTCTGCTGTCTGACACCTGAAGAGGAGGCACAGGACCTGTTCGAGAAGAATTTTCCGCCGGTCCTGGCGGAAAAGGCCGGAGCCCGCGCGGTCCTGGGAGGCGCCCTCTTCTTCGAGAAGATGAACCCCGTCGAGCGGTTCATTCTGAAAAAAATCGCCGGCTCCGATCAGAACATCGACAAGATCGATCCGCAGCAGATCGAGCGCTTCGTCAGCGGGATCGAAGCCTGAAGAAAGCGGCGCCCGGGGTGCTGTAGTGCACTCTAATGCACTGTATTGCACTAAGCCCCGGGCGCCTTGTTTCAGCCTTTTTATTTCAGCCTATGGCGGCGCTTCCCTCCTCTCCGCTGCGAATACGGATTACATTCTCGAGGGGCAGAACGAAGATCTTGCCGTCCCCGATCTCGCCGGTGTGGGCCCCTGCCATGATCGAGTCGATGGTCGGCTGCACGAAGTCATCGTTCACCGCGATCTCGATCCGGGTCTTCTTGAGAAGATTCACCTCAATGGCTACTCCCCGGTATGATTCGGTGTAGCCCTTCTGCTGTCCGCAGCCGAGGGAATTCGTGACGGAGATCTTATACACCTCCGCCTTGTAGAGCTCTTCCTTCACGCTGTTCAGCATGTGCGGCTGTATATATGCAATTATCAGCTTCATTTTCATACCTCCTTACATGTTGCTGAAGATCTGGAACCCGCTGTAGGACTCCATCCCGTGTTCGCCGACATCGAGCCCCATCAGCTCCTCCTTCTCGGTGACCCGGAGGAGGCCCAGAGACTTCAGAAGGCCGAACAGGATACCCGCGGTTCCCAGCACCCACAGCAGGACCGCCCCGACGCCCAGGAGCTGTACCAGGAGCTGTTCCGCGCCGCAGACGCCGTGGACACTCACCGCGCCGACCGGGTCGTCGATGTGAAGAACCTTGTCGATGAACTCCACGGCCAGGACGACCAGCACCCCCGACACGAGACCGATGATGAGCGATCCGAGTGGATTGACCACCCAGGTGCCGGCAGTAATTCCCACCAGGCCCGCCAGAGCGCCGTTCAGGGACATACTCAGATCGGGCTTGCCGAATCCCGTCCAGGAGGCAGTCATGGCCCCGATTGCCCCGGCTGATGCCGCCAGAGTAGTGGTCACCGCCACATGGGCTATGGTCGGGTCCGTTCCGGAAAGGGTGCTGCCGGCATTGAAGCCGTACCATCCGAACCAGAGGAGAAAGACCCCCAGAGCGGCCAGCGGCATGTTGTGCCCCGGAATCGCCTTGACCGCCACTTCTCCGTTCTGTCGCAGGTATTTTCCCCTGCGGGGTCCGAGTACGTACGCGCCGGCCAATGCCGCCCAGGCGCCCACCGAGTGGACCACCGTGCTGCCGGCGAAGTCGTGAAACCCGCGTTCGGCGAGCCATCCGCCGTTCCATATCCAGTGACCGGATATGGGATAGATCAGGGCTGAAATCACCACGCTGTAGATTATGTAGCCGGTGAACTTCGTGCGCTCCGCCATGGCGCCGGACACGATGGTGGCTGCGGTCGCCGCGAAGACTACCTGGAACATCCAGTCGCGATACACGATACCGTCGGCACCGTTCAGGAAAAACTGATCCGTCCCGATGAGACCGGCGGCGGAAGCGCCGTACATCAACGCCCATCCGACAGCCCAGTAGGCCACCGCTCCCGCGGAAAAATCCATCAGGTTCTTCATCATGATGTTGCCCGCGTTCTTAGCCCGGGTGAGTCCTGTCTCCACCATAGCGAAGCCGGCCTGCATCAGAAATACCAGCGCCGCCGCCAGAACGAGCCAGATCATATCGAAGGCCTGTTCGAACCGCAGCGCCTCCTCGACCGTCATTCCCTCCGCCGCAAGTGAACTGGTGATCAACAGCAGTACCGCCGCCGCGCCGAGCCGTCTGAGAACCGTCTTTTCCATTATGAAACCTCCACGTTGTTGTTACCCGTAGAAGTGCAAGGGGTGTGCCATATCCGGCCGGCAGGTGGAGGATATTTTTTAATTACATATATAAGAGATAATTACTATGAAAAATAGATGAACCGAGGCGGAGATGAGTAAGATATTGGCTACAAAAATGTAGATTTTACATATACAACCTACAGAGATGTAGGATTATTCGCGCATATCTTCCCTGACGGGAGAGAAAACGTCGATCACCCGGCTCGCGGTAATAGCCCGGCCGGAATGGGGAATGTCGGGAGGAATGACTATAACTTCTCCCGGCGACAGCTCCCGGTCTTCACCGTTCACGGTCAGTACGAAACGCCCCTCCTGCAGCATGGCTATCTGCTCATGGGGGTGAGAATGTTCGGGCAGGTCGGTATCGGGATCGAAGCTCCAGTGGGCCACGGTCATTCTGCCGCTGTGCACCGTCTGCAGGTGTATGCCCTCGCCTTTCTTCCGCCGGGGCAGGTCATTCCAGTTGTACGATTCCATCGTTTACTCCTCTCTATTTTGTTCGTACCACAGCGCCAGGATGAACAGATAATCCGCCAGGCGGTTGAGGTACTGCTGTGCCGTTATCAGATGATCAAGACCCCTCTCCCGGATGCAGTTGACCACCCACCGCTCCGCCCGCCGGCACACGGTACGGGCTACGTGAAGGAAGGCCGACAGGACCGTCTCGCCGGGCTGAACGAACTGCTGCGGTACCAAGGTGTGCTTCATCAGGGCCCGCTCCTGCTTTTCCAGCTCCTCGATCTCCGCCGGATCGATCTTCCCGGAACTGCTGAACATCCTGGACCAGCGGGGCACAGCCGCCATCCCGCCGATGATCTGGAGGTTCTTCTGTATGCGTACGAGGTCCCCTCCGCTGCGCCTGAACCTGTTCCGGAGGGACCCGGATTCCTGCTCCAGATGGGCCCTCACCACGCCGATCTGTGAATTCAGCTCGTCGATCGTCCCCAGGGTGTGAAAGAAGAGATCGTCCTTCCGTCTCCGCTCGCCGTCCGCGAGGCTCGACTCTCCGCGGTCACCGCCGCGGGTCGTAACTTGATTAAATTCGAACTGCTTCATACACACAGCATACCCGATCAGGATTAATTAGAAAAGACTCGCATTTTACTTTTTAATTTACTAAGCTTAGACAATAGAATAGTGCGGGAGTTCGCCCATGATGGGAAAAGGCAATAACCTTCTGCTCATAAGTACAAACGAAGAAGAGTACAATCTGATAAAAACCTGTCTGAGAGGTCAGCGGTACAAGCTCTCCCATTCGAATTCCGAAGCCGAGACCATGGAGAAGATGAATGATCACGGCCTCGACCTGATCCTTCTCGATATCACCGACACACAGTTCAACGGCTACAAACTCTGTCAGAAGATCCACCTGATCCCCGAATACCGGGAGATTCCCATTCTCTTCCTCACTTCGCACATGGACAAGCGCAGCATAATGAAGGGATTCAAAGCCGGCGCGGTGGATTATATCCTGAAGCCCTTCAAGCAGGCGGAGGTGCTAGTCAGGGTGAGAACACATCTCGAGCTGAAGAACTACCGTGAGAAGCTGGAGCAGATAAACGTCGACCTGAACAAGGAGATCCTCCGGGGCATACAGATGGAGGATGAGCTGCGCAGCTCCAAGGAGGAGCTGGAGAAAGTGAACAGGCAGCTCTATGAGAAAGCCACCAAGGATGTACTGACGGGACTCTTCAACCGTCGAAAAATGATGGACTTCATCGAGTACGAGATCGAGCGTTCAACCAGGAACAAGAAGCCCTTCTCCATCATTCTGACGGACATCGACCACTTCAAAATGGTGAACGACACCTACGGACACGACTGCGGCGACGTGGTGCTGAGGATTATCGGGCAGACCTTTCTGTCGGCGATCAGGAAGCAGGACCACGTCTCCCGGTGGGGCGGCGAGGAGTTCATGTTCCTTCTGCCGGAGACCGATGAGAATGGTTCCTTTACCCTGGCGGAGAAGATCCGCCACATCATCGCGAAGAAGCAATTCCAGTGCAACAAGGAGAACCTCTCGGACATTACCATGACCTTCGGGATCGCCGTTTTTCAAGATCACCCGAACGTCGACACCCTCATCAAACACGCCGATCTGGCCCTCTACCACGGGAAAAACACCGGACGGAACAGGACGGTCCTGTACACCGCGGAACTGTCCGAATAGATTCCGGCGAACCCGCCGGCGCCGCAGTCACCTGAGTCTCCGGGCCGCCTCTGTTCTCGGCCCGCGAACTTCTGTTCTCGGCCCGCCGCCCCTGTTTCTCTTTTTTTTAAAAAGGAAATTCCTCCGGGACCTCGAGCTCGGGTTCGCTCTGCAGCCGCTCCCGCACCTCCCGCGGCTGGTGGACCGGAAGTCCCCGGACGAAGATCGCCTTCTCCCCCTCCACCGGGCAGGCGTACTCGCAGTTCCCGCAGCCGGAGCAGATGGCATTGTCCGTCAGAGGCTGGGTAAGATCACCGATGTAGGGAACCATACGGACCGCCTGGGTGGGACAGACCTCTCCGCAGGCCCCGCATGCGGTCCCCTGGGTGAAGACGACACAGCGGTCCTCGACGAATTCAACCCTTCCCAGCTGCGTCTCCTGTTTTTTCGCTATGGAGATCGGCGATATCGCACCGGTCGGACATACCTGTGAACAGGCGTTGCATTCCCACTCACAGTACCCGGCCCGGTAATTCATCACCGGCTGCAGGAAGCCCGCCGCGCCGAGGGCGAAGAAGGACGGCTGCAGTACGTGGGTCGGGCAGGCGGAGACGCAGGTGTGACAGGAGATGCAGCGGGAGGTAAACCATTCGACGGAGCGGGCTCCCGGGGGAATCACGGTGTCCCCGGCGGATTTCCTGCTGCCGCCCGCGACGGCCCTCATTACACCGGCTCCTCCTGCGGCCGCGAGGGCGCCGGCGGCGACCAGGACCGCTTTTCTGCGCTGCAGATCGGGCGCTCCCGACGGTCTTGCGGGGTTCCTGCGCCCAGCGACCTTCTCACGCGCCTGATCCCGCCCCGGTCCATAGTTCGGCGCCGCCTCGAGGGCTTCGAAGGGGCAGGCCGCCAGACAGTCGAGACACATGACGCAGCGGTCGGTGTAAAGGGTGTGAGCGGACACATCGATACAGCCGCTTCGGCACACCCTGGCGCATATTCCGCAGGAGGTACATTTTTCCAGATTGAAGCGGATGCTCCACACCGGGCGAAGGCTCATGACCCTCAGGGCGCAGCCGGCCGGACAGAGACGGTTGCAGTACCACCGCCCGTACTTCACGGTAAAAAATATCAGCAGCGCTATGAGAGCGGCGGTCAGCGCGACCGCCCCTGGTTCTCCCCTGAAGGGGACCGGCGCCAGGTACACATCGAAGAGTTTGAACACCTCCACGACGCCCGAACTCGCGAGCGCGCCGGCGGGTACGGCGAAGTCCCGGAAGGTCCGGCCCCGGAAGGCGAAGGGCTCGAGCAGTCCCAGGAGCGACGGTATACCGGCCGCCGCTAAACCGGCCGACAGCAGGCCTGCCGTGAGATGAACGCCCCAGCCCGGCGGCAATGGATGCATCCGCCGCCGTTTTACCTTCCGCGAGAAGAAGAGGATGAGGTCCTGCAGGATTCCCAGAGGGCAGAGGGTCGAACAGTAGAGCCGCCCGACCAGCAGAGTGAGAAGCATCACCGGCACGAAGCCCGCCGACAGCCATACCGCCCCCGCGAAGAGCACGTTGATCAGGGAGGGAAGCAGCTGGAGCGACGTGAGGAACTCCAGGATACCAGAGTACACCGGGCCGCTCAGACTCAGAGAGATGTACAGGAGGATGAATACCGCCGCGGCGACGGCTATTCGGGCCCGGCGCAGGACCGTATAGGACGTCTTCGATTTTTTTTCCATATTCTCCCCTCATACCCGTATCCGGGCGATCCGGAGGGCATCGAGGTCCATGATCCCCAGCCGGAGTTCGGCAGCCTGGGCGATGTAACGGATCGTCTCCGGTTCGGCGCCCCAGGTCTTCGCGGCGGCGGCGTCGGCGGCCACGATGTCGGAGGAGATGATCTGCATCTTCTTCACCGACAGGGAGGAGCGGTAGGACGAACCCCGGGGACCGCCGCTCATCATGACCGTGTGGGCGTCCACCACGTTAAGGGTGGGCTTCCGCAGCAGACCGAACTCGGCGATACAGCGGTGCAGGTCGTTGGAGTGATAGTAGGATCGGTCCCAGATCACCCCCATCAGGTTCTTCATGGCGCTGGTGATTCCCGTGCTGCCGTGGTGTTTCAGGATCGGCACGTTTATGAACACGTCCGCCTCGAGGATCATTTCGTGGACCAGGACCTTCCGCAGGGAACGGGCCCCCGGGACGGCGGCCTCCTGGTAGTAGCCCTTCGAATTGGCCGGGACGACCTGGGCGCCCCCGTTGCGGGCGGCCGTCTCGATGCCGGTGGTAGCGTAGGCCAGCTTCCAGTTGTCGATGGTGTGGTCCAGGATGTAGACCTTCGAAGCTCCGGCCTCCCGGCAGCGCTCTGCGATCCGCTGCACCAGGGCCGGCGTCGTGGTGGCTCCCCGTTCGGGGTCGACGTTCCAGCTGGCGTTCGGCTTGATGACCACCGTCTGTCCCGGCTTAACGAAGGATCCCATTCCCCCCAGCGCCGCGATTCCCCGATCGAACATAGCAGCCGGTTCGCCGCCCATCACCGCAGCCATGTCGTAGCAGCCGCCGGCGGTGCTCTGGCCGAAGATCTTCACCGGCCAGCCGAAGAGCGACACCGCTCCCGCAGCCGCTCCGTAC